>CAIUHB010000190.1 GCA_903898855.1 uncultured Actinomycetes bacterium
AACGGCGGCGGCGATCTCCTTCATCTTGTCGGTGCCATCAGAGGCGGCCAAGACCTGGGCGCGGAGCGCGTAGGCGATAGCGAGCGCCACAAGGCTGATAGCCAGGACGATGTATGTGTATGTCAGGTTAGAACCACTGACTTGGACCATATTGGACACTAATTGCTCCTTTGGGTGTTCATCTTTGGACACTAAATGGGAACTTAATTGATTTAGCGAGGGTCGATATGAATTTTTGGTCTTTAGGTGCCTGAGAAGGTTACACATACCCCTAGGCCCTTTTACAAATAAATAGGTATAAATTTTTCATCCACAGCCGCTCCGCACGGGGAGCGAGGGGATTTCACCCGTCATAGGTACCCTGACTCCCATGAGCTTTGTGAACCTGGCATCTGTCCTGGGGTCGAATTACGCCCTGGTGATCGCATTCGGCATCTTGTTCCTGGAGACGGCGCTGCCGTTGATTATCGGCCTGCCGGGCGACACCTTGTTGCTGACCGGCGGCGTTATCGCAGCCGGGGCATCCAAGGATGTGACCGTCCATCACTTCAACGTGACGGAGTTAGCGCTTGGTGCGCTCGTGGCCGCGATCATCGGATCACAGGTTGGCCATTACCTGGGTTGGACCTTTGGTGAAAAGGTATTTAATAAACCTGATTCAAAGTTCTTCTCGGCCGAGAAATTACAGACCGCTGAAAAGTATGTGACTAAATACGGTCGCGGCAAGGCGATCATCTTGGGTCGTTTCGTTCCGGTGGTGCGCGGGTTGATTAATCCGACCTGCGGCATGATCAAGATTCCTTACAAGACCTTTGCATTCTGGAACGTCATCGGCGCAATCATCTGGACGCAATCGTTGGTCTGGATTGGTTTTGCTGCTGGTAAGACTTTTGCATCCTTTATCCAGAACAACCTGACGAAGATTGTCTTGGTTGTTGCTGTTTTGACAGTGTTGCCGTTGGCTTGGGAAATCTTTAAAGAATGGCGCTCACGCAAGCACTTGTCGTAATTACAACCCCAAGTCGGCTAACTGATAAGCCGCGCGATATTCAAGACCGTTCTGCTCAATCAATGGCGCTGCACCGCGCTCAACAATCACGGCAACACCAACAACAATCGCGCCGGCTTCTTTGAGTGCTTCAACTGCAGTCATTACAGATCCACCAGTAGTCGATGTGTCTTCGACTGCCAACACGCGACGACCTTTAACATCTGGACCTTCGATACGGCGTTGTAATCCGTGTGCTTTCTCTGCCTTACGAACAACAAATGAATCTAGCTTGCGTCCGCTGCGCGCAGCGACGTGCATCATTGCGGTAGCGACAGGATCGGCGCCCAGTGTTAGACCGCCAACGGCGTCGAAATCCCAATCCTTCACGAGGTCGAGCATTACTTCACCAACAAGTGGCGCCGCTTCGGAATCAAGAGTCACGCGACGAAGATCCACGTAGTAATCGGCCTCTTTACCCGACGACAAAATAACTTTGCCGTGGACTACAGCTTTGGTCAGGATCTGTTCTTTGAGAGCGTCGCGTGATGTCATACGCGCACTCTAGCGAAAACTACTTATCTTCTTTATAAACAACAATCGTCGGTTTATCGCGTTTTACAAGGTTTTTTGGTGGGTTTGCTTCGAGCAGCGCGTCAACCTCGGTCCGCAGCTTTGCCACCTCGAGCGCCATATTTGCCATTGCAGATTCGAGCTCGATGATTCGCGCGATACCAGCAAGGTTGATGCCTTCGCCGACCAAACGTTGAATGTTGCGGAGTGATGCGATGTCGCGCAATGAATAGCGGCGACCGCGACCTGATGCGCGACCGGGTGAAACTAATCCGAGCTTGTCGTATTGACGCAACGTCTGTGGGTGCATACCCGAGAGTTGCGAGGCGACAGAGATGACGTAGACCGCCTCGTCATCATCGTGCTCGGTATTGCTCATGAGTTATGCCTTCCCTCGTTGCAGTAAATCGACGCGGGGGTCAAAATCTTTTGTTGCCTCGGCGAATTGTTCCAAAGCTTCCTTTGCTTTTCCATCCACACGTTGCGGGACCTGAACGACGATGGTGACCAGAAGATCTCCTTGACCCTTCGTTGTCTTTACGCCGCGACCTTTCACGCGCAGCGTGCGACCGCTGGGTGTTCCGGGTGCGATGCGAACCGTGACTTCATCGCCATCCATGGTGGGGACTTTTACATCCGCACCAAGTGCAGCTTCAGTAAATGTCACTGGCAAATCCATATGAAGGTTCAAATCTTCACGACGGAAGACTGGATGCTTGGTGACGTGCACGATGATGTAGAGATCGCCGTTGCCGCCTTGACCAGGAGCACCACGGCCAGCGAGTTTGATCTTCGCGCCGTCCTTGATGCCGGCTGGAATGCGAGTAGTTGTTCCGTTCGCGTTTATCTCGGTACCAGAGAAAGCATTGCGAAACGAGATTGTCGTTTCGGTCTGCAGATCTTGGCCACGACGTGGGCCGCGATGACCTCCACCACCAAAGAGGGTGGAGAAGATGTCATTCGCGCCGTTGCCGCCGGTGAATAAATCACTGAAGTCGCCTTGTGCGCTAAATCCGCCGGGACCGCCGTATCCGCCCATATTGGGTGGAACCCGACCGCTGCCGATGGCATCGCGCATCTGGTCGTAATCCGCGCGCTTCTTATCGTCCGACAAGACTTCGTAGGCCTCGGAGACCGCTTTAAAGCGCTCTTCCAATTTCTTATCGCCCTTGGTCTTATCGGGATGAAGCTCGCGCGCAAGCTTGCGGTACTGCTTTTTTATCTGGGCAGAGTCATCCGACTTCTTGACGCCAAGGATTTGATACAAATCCTTTGAATACAAATCATTGGCGGCCATGGTTAGTTCTCCGGATCGGTCACTGCTACTTGTGCGACGCGAATGACCTTATCTTTGAACTTGTATCCGGGCTGCAAGACCTGTGTCGCTGTTGTCTCAGTGACATCAGCAGATGTGGAGTGCATCAACGCTTCATGGATGGTGGGATCAAAGGGAACATTCACATCGGCAAACTTGGTCA
>CAIUHB010000191.1 GCA_903898855.1 uncultured Actinomycetes bacterium
GGCAGCCTCCCCCGTCACCGAGCTGCCCGACGGTCCCGCTGGCGAGCATGGTCTGACCACTCGCCAGCTGAAGATCCTCGAGGTCATCCAGTCCGCTATCTCCACCAACGGCTACCCACCCACCATGCGTGAAATCGGTGCTGCTGCTGGTCTTGCCTCTCCTGCCTCTGTCTCCTACCAGCTCAATCTCTTGGCGGAAAAAGGCTTCATCCGCCGTGATGAGAACAAGGGCCGCGCCATGGAGATCAACATGCCGGGCGATGAGCCAGCCCTGACCCCAGAGAAGTCAGTGAACGTGCCCCTAGTCGGTCAGATTGCCGCCGGCGTGCCCATCACCGCAGACCAGAACATCGATGAGATCCACACCCTGCCTGAATCCCTCGTAGGCAAAGGTGATGTCTACATGCTCAAGGTCAAGGGCGATTCCATGATTGATGCCGCCATCTGCGATGGCGACTACGTCGTTATCCGTCAGCAGAAGAACGCTGAAAAGGGTGAAATCGTCGCTGCCATGATCGATGGCGAAGCAACCGTCAAGACATTCTCCAAGAAGGATGGCCACTACTGGCTCCTACCCGCAAACGAGAACTACGCCCCCATCCCTGCCGACAACGCAGAGATTCTGGGCAAGGTTGTGGCGGTGTTGCGGAGTTTGTAGGGAAGGTCGTTGCTGACAACTGTCAGTAACTCCTGATTAGCTGCTCCTATGACTACGCAGCGTGTAACTCATGGCTGGGCTGGAACGTTCCGTGAATTTCTGGACACGCCTCCGAGCCTCATTGAGGCCTCGCTCGAAAGACACATTGCTGGCTTGTTCGGAATGGGCGGAGCATCTTCGCTTCAAAGCAGTGCTTGGGAAGAAGAAATCGAGTTACTCCGTAATTCGCTTCGCGATCTATCTATCGCACGTCCCAATTCACTTCAGTGGTCATTAATTCTGGAATATGAATTGCCTCTTGAAGGAGGTAGGCGACCAGACGCGATAATTTTAGGACCTCAAGAACTTTATGTTCTTGAATTCAAGCAAGATCCAGATTTACAAAGAGCATACATTGACCAAGTAAATGCTTATGCTCGAGATCTCTCTGAGTACCACTCAAAAACTCACGACTTAAAAGTTACGCCCCTCCTGATACCGACAAAAGTTGAAGACTTCCAAGCCGAAAAAGATGGCGTCTTGGTCCTATCAAAGAATCGAATTGCACCACAGTTAGATTTAATGCCTGAAGGTATCCCCGTCGACTTAGAGGACTGGCTAGCTGGCGACTATGCGCCTCTACCCACGCTCATTGCTGCAGCAAAAATGATATTCAATAATGAACGTCTACCTGCCATTAAGCGAGCACAGTCTCTCGGAGTCGGCGAAGCAGTGAGCGCCTTGAGGTCGGTTGTTAAGCGTTCCAAAGATGGAAACGAACGCTCCCTCGCATTTGTTTCCGGCGTCCCCGGCGCGGGTAAGACATTGGTTGGATTGCAATTTGTTTACGCCGAATCCGACACTGAGTCTCAGGCAATCTTTCTCTCTGGAAATGGCCCGCTGGTCGAAGTATTGAGAGACGCTCTAAAGAGCAAGGCTTTCGTTAGCGATCTACATGCATTTATTAAGTCTTACGGCATGACGTCCAAAGTCCCAAAGCAGCACATAGTCGTATTCGACGAGGCTCAAAGGGCTTGGGACCAAGAGCACATGAATAATAAGAAAGCTGTCCCTCATAGTGAGCCTGAACTATTGATATCTATCGGCGAGAAAATTTCAGATTGGGCAACTTTGGTTGGTCTCATTGGCCATGGTCAAGAAATTAATACTGGAGAAGAGGCGGGTATCGAAGGGTGGTTTAAAGCCGTTAAATCACAACATGCGAAATCTCAATGGAAGATCTATGCCCCTCCACGGTTCGCGGGAGAATTTCCAGGAGAGGATATTGAAATCATTCCTTCTCTGGATTTAACCAAGACTTTACGTTCACGGCAGGCAGAGGACCTTCATGATTGGGTGCAGAACCTTCTCGAGGGCAATCTCTCGACTGCTTCAAAAATAGCCTCGAAAATTTGGCTACAAAATTATCCAATTTTTGTTACTCGAAATTTGGATGAAGCGCGCAGCTATCTCTGGAGTATGTATTCAGGACAGCCAAGCAAGCGTTACGGCATTCTTGCCAGCTCGAAAGATAAACACCTTCCTTCATTGGGAATACGAAATGGGTTCCAAGATACGAAGTTGGTTAAATACGCCAATTGGTACAACAACGAAATCAATCAAAAGGGTTCGTGTTGCAACCTCGATGATGTGGTGACCGAGTTTGGTTGCCAGGGCCTGGAACTCGACATGGCGATAGTTGCGTGGGGTAATGACTTTCTTTGGGATGGAAGCCAATGGGTGATGAGGAAGATGAGATCGCGTTTCCCACAGAGGGACCCACATCAACTCAGACTCAATAGCTATCGAGTTCTTCTAACTCGAAGCAGGGATGGAATGGTTGTATTCGTCCCCGAGGGGGCTGAATTCGATAAATCAGAGCATGCGCTTCTAGCGTCTGGCGCGCGAGTACTTGAGCCAAAAGTGGCCCTCGATGAAGCGATTTAAAAAAAGTTAATTCATTAACTCTTGGAAGTAAGCCGCAGTCTCTTTGTCCTCGAAATAGACGAAACATCCCTTCATGCCCCGAGTCATTAGCGTTCGGTAAGTATTGCGAATAATTTCGTCAGCCTTCCGAGTTGCCGAAATTGGATCATCTTTCGCCTCTTTTTTGAACCCCTTTAGTGATGCGTCAGTCCGTGCTCGCTTTGACGGGTCCGCAACTAACCGACCTTCGCGAAATACTAGGTCACTACCCACAATTACCCCGATGTAATCCACTTCGAGGCCCTGGCAGGTGTGAATGCAGCCCACCTCGGACACGGAGTCCGGATTCATTATCCACTCGTTGCCATACGACTTTAGGTTCCAGCGTGCCTTGTAGTCGCCAATTTCGATATCGAATTTTTTTGGATCTTTATCACTGATCCAGTTCCAGCAATAACCGGCAACAACTCGAGCCCGATTATTCAGCTCGTTTAGGCGGGCGATCTCCTTATGCATTTCTTCCGGTCTATTAAATATGCGAAAATCGAAGGAGGCTGGGCTGAAATAGGAGTCACTAGCGGGGGCAACGCCAAATGCGTGATCAATCCACGCCATATAGTCATCTGAACCACCACAGCGAAACTGAGAAACAAGTTCCAACTCGGAGACTTCCGCTCCTAGCTTTTTAGCCCACGCCTTAATGTGATCGATCTCGCCGACATCCGACCAAGTTACTTTTTGAGCTTCATCAATAAAAAACACACTAGCTTTTGCTGAACGGATAATTTCACCAGTCTGGTCTTCCCCAAGATTACGGAACATGCCGGACTTCATGCGGAGTCGATGAGCCTCATCGACCACCAGGACGTCTACAGAATTCTCTTCGGACTCCGTATAAGAGCCGGTAC
>CAIUHB010000192.1 GCA_903898855.1 uncultured Actinomycetes bacterium
GACGGCACGCCCCAGGGATTAGCTCCTGCAAGCCATTCTCGGGTATTTTTCGGGGCGGGACGCGAGCAACCCCTCGGTGCTCGGACCACATCTCTAAAGGATAAATATGTCAATTAGCAAAAAGGGTCTCTTCGCCTCTGCAGGCGTCGCAGTCGTTTCGCTTGTTGCTGCAGCTTTCGTAGCTGTATCACCTGCAAACGCTACTTCTGCAGCATGCGCGTCAATCGGCGCTGGCTACCTTCCACAATCAGGTGCCACCGTCAAGCTTTTCACCTCTATCTTGGAGCCAGAGCTTTCTAAGTACGTGGCCGCTACAAAGCCATTCACAGATTGCACAGGCATCAAGGTTGTCTGGGAAGGCACAAACCAATTCGAATCACTTCTTCCTGTACGCGTAGCTGGTGGCAATGCTCCAGATATCGCTGTAATCCCACAACCAGGTCTTCTTAAGAAGATGGTTGACACAGGTAAGGCAGTTCCAGCACCTGCTAAGACCGTTAACAACGTAAACCGTTACTGGTCAAAGTCTTGGCGTGATCTGGGCTCAGTAGGCGGCGTTGTTTACGCAGCTCCAAACTCAGCTAACAACAAGTCACTCGTTTGGTACTCACCAAAGCAATTCGCAGCTAACGGCTGGACCGTTCCTACAACATGGACAGATTTGTTCAAGTTGTCAGACAAGATGGTCGCTGCTGGTAAGACTCCTTGGTGTGCAGGTATTGCATCAGGCGCAGCTACCGGCTGGCCAGCAACTGACTGGGTTGAAGAGACTGTTGTCCGTCTATACGGCGCAAAAGTTTACAACAACTGGATCAACGGAACTGTTAAGTTCTCAGGCCCAGAAATCCAGAAGGCAATGTCAACCGTTGCAGGTTGGTTGCAGAACCCTAAGTACGTCGGTGACGTCAAGGCGATTGCTACCACCAAGTTCCAGGATGCAGGTCTTTCAATTCCTAAGGGAACCGGTTGCCAGATGTTGCAGCAGGCTTCGTTCTACGCTGCTCAATATCCAGCAGGAACAACCATCTCACCAACAGGTGATGTTTGGGCGTTCTACCTTCCAACAATCAACCCTGCAGTTCAGACACCTGTAGAAGGTGGCGGCGAGTTCATGTTGGCATTCAACAAGAACATCGCAACACAAGAACTTCAGAACTACTTGTCATCACCTGAGTACGCACACAACCGCATCGTTGCCGCTGGCAAGGATGGCGGATGGTTGACTGCTAACTCTGGTGTTTCACTATCTGATTACCAGAACCCATTGGATGCATTGATGGCTAAGTACCTTGCTGATAAGAACGGTACCTTCGTCTTCGACGCTTCTGATGCTACAAAGGCAGCTGTTAACGCTGCTGAGTGGACAGAGTTCACCGCATGGTTCGCAACCGGCAAGTCACAAGCTGCTGTTGCGGCGTCCATCGACTCAAACTGGTAAATCTGATTTAACCAGTAGCAATTAATGGCAAGGGCCCGGGAAACCGGGCCCTTGTTGTTTTGGTACGATTCCGCTCTAACGAAAGGAGCTCGCAATGAATTCATTTTGGTCTACGAACCTCGTCAAGTTCAGCCAAATCTTTGAAGCTATCGCGGTCTTCTTCGTTGTTCTCGGTGTGATCTTCTTTCTAGCAGGTCGCGCGAAAGGCAAGAGCCAACGTCCGCTTGCGATTCTTGTTCTGCTTGGACCAGCGCTTGTACTTCTTCTCGGTGGCTTGGTCATCCCAGTAATACGAACAATTCTCTTCAGCTTCAAGGATGAGAACTCGATTAAATTTGTTGGCTTTAAGAACTACAGTTGGATTCTTACCGATCAGAACATGCACTCGGTTCTGCTCAACACAATTTTGTGGATTGCGATTACCCCAATCCTCACCACTGGTCTTGGACTCGTTTTGGCTATCTTCTTAGATCGCATGAAGCGCGAAGCTATTCCTAAAGCGCTGATCTTCATGCCGATGGCAATCTCTTTCGTTGGTGCTTCGATTATTTGGCAGTTCGTTTATAACTATGCCGACCCTAAGCAACCGCAGACTGGGCTTCTCAGCTCGATTGTTAAGGCGCTCGGTTTCACACCTTCCAACTGGATTTTGACCAGCCCACTCAACAATTATCTGTTGATGGCAATCTTCATCTGGGTCCAGACCGGATTCGCCATGGTGATCTTGTCCGCCGCCATCAAGGCAGTCCCCGCAGATATCGTTGAGGCGTCGGCGCTCGATGGCGCAAGCGGATTGAAGCTCTTCCGCCAGATCACCTTCCCGATGGTTCGCAGCACCTTTATTGTCGTGCTCGCCACCCAGGTCGTGACATCGCTCAAGCTCTTCGACATTGTCCGCACAATGACCGGCGGAAACTTCGGCACCAACGTTATTTCGAATGAGATTTACTCCCAGGTTTTCACCAAGTTCAACCAGGGCCGCGGCTCTGCGTTGGCGATCGTCCTCTTTATTTTGGTGACTCCGATTTTGGTTTACAACATCCGCAATATTCGCCGTGAACGGAGCATCGCATGAGCACCAAATCCATCGCTCCGGTCGCCCGGCACGACGCTGGTCGCAAGCTCTTTTCTTCCAAGATTGCGGGCTCGGTTGTCTGGATCATCACGATTCTCTGGACGATTCCTACCTTTGGATTGCTCGTTTCATCGTTCCGCGACAAGCAAGCGATCTTTGACTCCGGTTGGTGGACGGCGTTTATCCATCCTCACTTCACGCTCTCGAACTACCACGCCGTTCTCTTTGGCAACAATGGCGCGACTGGTTTAGGTAACGGCGTTCTTCCATACTTCATCAACTCGGTAGTCATTACTATTCCCGCGGTTGTATTCCCCATTGCAATTGCAACGATGGCTGCGTATGCCTTGGCATGGGTTCGATTCCGTGGCAGTGACATTATCTTCTACGCAATCTTCGCGCTCCAGATTGTTCCGCTACAGATGGCGCTCATTCCACTGCTCCAGCTCTTTACTGGTGGCGCACATATCGGCGCATTTACATTGATTCCAAAGCTTGGTATCGCCGGTAAGTTCGCGGGAATCTGGTTGCCACACACCATGTTCGCGCTGCCATTGGCCATTTACTTGCTGCACAACTTCATCTCATCGTTGCCAAAGGATTTGATGGAAGCAGCTCACGTGGATGGCGCCAACCATTTCATGGTCTTCCGCCGCATCGTGCTTCCATTAGCA
>CAIUHB010000193.1 GCA_903898855.1 uncultured Actinomycetes bacterium
GTGCCTTCGGCGCCAGCGGTCTTTGCGGTACCTATCTTCTTTGCAGCGGCAAAGCTTGGAGCGGTTGTTCCAGCGATAAGTGCGGCTGCGATAGCTGCAGAGATAACAATCTTCTTCATGTATGAATCCTTACGTAGGGGCTTAAGCATCTAATTCTAGTTGAAAATTATGAAGCCAGCCCGGTGAAACTCGGATGTGGTGGACGAGCAAGCACTCCTTCTGTACCCGAAATGCTCCAACTTCCCGCCTGTGCCGGTACTAAAAGTGCATCACCTTTAGCAATTTCCAAACTCTCAGCACTTTCAAAGGTTGCTCGCCCGGAGCCAGCAAGTGCTAAGAAAATTCCGAATCCAGGTTCAATGTTTCCGCTCTGCGAACTAATGTAATCAGCTCGGAAATAGGGATTGGCAGCGCCAGTAAAGATAGAACCTGGCGCAGTAAGTTTATTTCGAGTTACCAGCAGAGCCGACTCTTCGCTCTCAACCGGTGAATAGCGAAGTGCATCTAGTACCACATCAAAACCAAGACCGAGATGTCCATCCTTGGTTCCATCAACAGCAAAGTCATTCCATTCAAGTAGCGCTGATAGGTCGGTTGGCTCTTGAAGTTCGAGTACAAAAATCCCTTCAGCGATGCTGTGCGGAGTTCCAGCCGGAACCAAAATTGCATCGCCTTTTTGAACTTCAAATTTTTGCAGTGAATCCATTAACCCTTGAGCATCTCGCGCATCAACCATTGATGCGACTTCACTCTTCTTCATTTCGCGAGCAAAGCCCAAACCAACGTGGGCGTGCTCGGGCGCCTCCAAAATAATCCAGGCTTCGGTCTTGCCGTGATCTAGCGCTAAATGTTTCTTAGCGAATGCTCTATTTGGATGATAGTGAACCGGTAGCCGTTGATCTGGATCTAAGAGTTTAAGCAATAACTCAGTACTAGTACCGAAAGCATTTAAGTGTGCTGCACCTAGCCAGCTCTCAGGGTCAGCAGCAATGGCATCTCGAAGCAACATCCCATCGGCTAAAGTCGAAAGTCCCATTGTCTTCTCGCCGAAGCGAGTAGTCGTGGAACCAATCCACTCCTCGGGTCGCATCGGTCCTCCTGGACCTTTGCGCAGTGCGCCAATCTTGTAGCCACCCTTATAGAAGTGATCGAATTGATTGGAGGGAAGTTTTTGCGGCTTTGCCATATACCAACTCTAGCGAATTGCGATAGCGCTTTTATATTGCTCGCAATAGGCTTACCGAATTAGCAGAGGAGATTTTATGACCCAACAAGCGCCAAGTGATGAAGAGCTTCGAGAAATCCTAAAGAGTTCACAATCAATCGCCATAGTCGGAGTTTCAGATAAGCCAGACCGCCCTAGCTATGGCGTGGCAGAGTGGCTGATCAATAATTCACACCTTGAGGTTTATTTGGTAAATCCGCGCGTGAGCGAGCTCTTCGGCAAGACCGTTTATCCATCACTTTCTGATCTTCCTATTACTCCAGATATTGTCGATGTCTTTAGAAATATCGCTGACGCTCCTGCCATTCTGGAAGAGTCAATTGCGGTTAAAGCGAAGACTTTTTGGCTTCAACTTGGCTTGGCTGATGAAGCAGTTGCTAAGCAGGCGGTGGATGCGGGCTTAAAGAGCATTCAAAATCGATGCAGCAAGATCGAGTACGCCCGTTTGATTGGTATTTATTCGAAGAATTAGGAACTACCCCAGCTCAACCATTTAACAATTGGCGTAACCTGACTTGTAACAAAAGCTAAATCATGGGCTGCTTGTGGAGTGGTTAATTTATAGGAAGCCTTAACTGATTTCAGTTTTGCTGCCCACGAGGCTGCTTGTCCTCGAATCACTTTGGTTTGCTCGTTTACGCCTTCAGATAGAAACCAATTCATTTGGCTAGCACTCTTTAAATAAGTCAGCGGTGATTGTGATTTCAGCTTGGCGGCGGAGCTAAATGCGCCGGTCTCATCATCCACATAGTAATAACCAGCTAGGGAAATCACCTGGGAGAAGAGCGCTGGATGACGAAGTGAAATTATTGTTGCGCCGTATCCACCCATGGAATAACCCATAATTGCCCGGTTGGTGCGATCGCGAATATTTCTACCTTCTACCGCTGGAATAACAGATTGCGTCAACCAGGTCTCGACCATTGCTTTCTTATCTGAAGAATCAGCCCACTCGGAATCAGGATGAGTTACCGCGTTACCATCCGGGAAAACCGCGATAAATGGATTTGCACCTGCATTAATCAACTTATTAAAGGTAGAAACCGTTGCGTTGATCATCGAACTTGGCGATCCACTCCAACCATGGAGAATGTAGATCACTGGAAGCGTATTCACGACTTGGGAATCGACAGCAGGAGTCCAGATATAAACCTTGCGAGAGGGCATATCTGATTCACGACTTGCAACTGATATCGAGCGGAGTGAAGCTTTCGCAATTGCTCCATCGGCACGTGCCGGCAGAATTGTTAGCGCGAGTGAGAGGCTCAGTACAACAAGCAACGTTTTGCGAAATGCCACCTTAGGAGCCTAGGTGCAGGAACCTGCTCTGAAAAGGGGTTTAACCTGTGAATTCGTTGTGCGTACTACTTCTGAAAGAGCTTACGAAGTCGTCGAGTAGTAAAGACGATGCCGCCGCCCACCATCACGCTGAAATAGAGCACGTGCCAGAGTGTTCCTGGGTGAACATCGCCAAGGGTCAGGTCGCGAATCAAACCAATCGCCTGGGGCAATGGCAGCGCTTGCAAGAATATTTGGACTGCGCGCGGGAATGTAGAGATAGAGAAGAAAGTGCCCGAGAAGAGAAACATCGGCAAGAGTAGGAAGTTAATCCACTCCATCTGTTGGAAGTCCTTGAGGTAGGAGGTAACTCCCATGCCGACCGAGGCAAAACCAAAGGCAATAAGTACCGCTGCCGGTACGGCCAAGATTCCCCACCAGCTTGGGATTAAGCCAAAGGGAACGACAACAACCATAAATCCAATGGCATAGGTAAGTCCGCGCAATAACGCCCAACCAATTTCACCCATCGCAACATCTAGCGGCCCAAGCGAAGTTGCAAGCGCGCTGTTATAAACCTTGCCATGGTGCATCTTGAAATAAACATTCCACGTTGAATCGTAAATTGCACCATTCATTGCACTGGTTGCAAGCAAGCCGGGGGCGATAAAAGCTGCATACGTAACTGGATGGCCAGAGCTAGTAATTGGTCCTACTAATTTGCTCAATCCATAACCAAATGAGGCGAGATAGAGAACTGGCTCCACAAATCCTGAAAGTACGACGAACCAGCTTGATCGCTTGAAAGCTAAGAAGCTTCGTTGAATCATTACATATGGACGTCCTGCATAAACGCTCTCGCCGGCCTTGCCGATACGACGTTCGGAGATGGCGATGGCTGAATCTACTGCGGCAGATAAAATCATTATTTTGCCAACCTCTTCATGAAGCGGCGATGAGCCAAAGTGATTCCACAAACGAACCAGAGCGCAATATAAATAAAGTGAACTGCAAGAACGCTTCCGGTAATGGAGTGGCCGTAACTTGCCCAGCGACCAAGTTCGGTGGAGTGCCAAAGCGGAGATATATAACCAATCCAGCGCACATAAATTGGCAAGTTAGTTAGTGGATAGAAAGTGCCAGAAAATAGGAACATTGGCATCATCACAAAGCGGTTAACAATCGCCATGAATCCATCATCGGAGCCAATCATCGATGCCACCCAAAGCATTACCGCACCGACACATATTCCAGTCCAAGCGGTGATTACATAGGTAAGCCAGGAACCAGGATGATCCATCGCGCCAAAGCCCCAGAGAATTAACCAGTAAACGCCATTGGTAAAGAGGATTTGAAGCAGAGCTGAACCCAAAACTCCATTAGCGATCTGCTTTCCAGATACTGGAGTTGAGCGAAGCCCAAAGTAAGTCTTGTTCCAGATAAAACCAGCCAATGTTGGAAACATCGTTTCGGTCATAGCAGATTGAATCGCTGCGTTAGCAAGCAGTGCAGGTGCCAAGAAAGTTAGGTATTTAACCCCATCAACGCCATTGGAGTGCTTGTTGACCAAGGAACCAATTCCAGCGCCAATTGATAACAAATAAAGCGTTGGGTTACCGATTCCAAAGAGAATGATGGATTTAAGCCACTTACGCTGAATTAATAAGCGGTGCTCAATGGCATAGAGCGATGAGCGCCATGTGACTTCTCTATTGATTGTGCTCATTATTCGACGAGCGTTCTTCCGGTTAGACGCAAGAAAACATCTTCGAGTGAGCTACGGCGAACCAATGATGTCATTGGTTTCATTCCATCGTGATTTACCTTCTCCAAGAGCGCCTCGGCATCTGGGCAATAAACCAAAATTCGATCCGGCAGAATTTCTAGGCGATCTCCGTACCCTTCAAGCTTTGTGGCCATTTCCGCGTTGCGATTAGAGCCAAAGCGAAGTTCGAGCACTTCCTTCGAGGAATATTGTGCGATCAACCCGCTTGGTGAACCTTCGGCCATAATCTTTCCGC
Source organism: uncultured Actinomycetes bacterium (assembly GCA_903898855.1). The sequence goes on from CAIUHB010000193.1 coordinate 4,525, forward strand.
CATCCATTACAACCAGGCGATCGCAGAGTTGTTCCGCTTCATCCATATAGTGGGTAGTCAGAATAAGTGTGACGCCATCTTCCTTAAGGCGGAAGAGTCTGTCCCAGAGAATATGACGAGCTTGTGGATCTAGTCCGGTAGTTGGTTCATCCAACATCAAAATCTCTGGCTCGTTAATTAATCCGCGA
>CAIUHB010000194.1 GCA_903898855.1 uncultured Actinomycetes bacterium
AGGGATGAGGTATTGTGGATAACTACTTGCTTTTCTGGGAATGGGGCTCTACCGTCGCCCTCTATCCACAGAGCGGGGGCGACCCCAGGTCAGGTAAAGCCTAAAGTGGGGGTTTAGACCACAGGCTGTGGATAACAGTGTCGATAAGGTAGGGATGGAGTCGGGATGGCGTTAAACAGTACAGATCTGGATGGGGTGGACCTCACCAAGCTCAATGAGATTGAGAGCGTCTGGCATAAGGTCGTCGAGGAGTTAGCCTCCGAATCCCCGCAGAATCGAGCCTTCCTCGCCAACACCAAGGCCTTAGGACTCCTCCAACGCGAAGGTGGAGCAACCCTCTTACTTGAAGCCCCTAATCAATTCACTAAAGATATGTTGGAGATGAGGATTAAGGCTCCCATTATGGAGATCCTCTCAGCGACATTGCAACAGAATATTTCTATCGCTGTTCAAGTCAATGAAGAGTTAGAGATTGAAGTTCCAGAATCGCCACGCGAGCAGATTGCGGTCGATAGCATTGAGAATAAAATTTCTTCACCTCGCACTTTAGAACAGAACAAGAACATTGAATCAGCACAGCTCAACCCACGTTATATTTTTGACACATTTGTTCCGGGTGCCTCAAATCGCTTCGCATATGCCGCAGCTGTTGCAGTTGCAGAGGCGCCTGCTAAGGCTTACAACCCTCTCTTTATTTATGGGGATTCAGGCCTTGGAAAGACGCATTTATTGCACGCTATTGGTGCGTATGCGAAAGAGTTATACGGCAATATCCGTGTGCGTTACGTATCTTCGGAAGAGTTTACAAATGATTTTATTAACTCAATTCGTGATGATAAAGCGCTAGTCTTTAAACAACGTTACCGCGATCTCGATATCTTGCTCGTTGATGATATTCAATTTTTGGAAAATAAAGAGGCCACACAGGAAGAGTTCTTCCATACCTTTAACACTTTGTATAATGCGAATAAGCAGATTGTTATCTCGAGTGATCGTCCTGCAAAACAATTAACAACCCTTGAAGATCGACTCCGCTCTCGATTTGAGTGGGGTTTGATTACTGATATTCAACCACCTGAACTTGAAACTCGTATCGCTATTCTTCGAAAGAAGGCGGCGCAAGATAAGTTAAATGCTCCGGATGATGTGCTTGAGTACATCGCTTCAAAGATCTCTTCAAATATTCGCGAGCTAGAAGGGGCGCTTATTCGGGTTACCGCCTTCGCCTCATTGAACCGTCAACCAGTAGACCTCGGTCTCGCTGAGATTGTTCTGAAGGACCTAATGCCTGAGACAACCAGCCCAGATATCACCGCCTCAACGATCATGGCTCAGACGGCGGCTTACTTCAGTCTCTCCATTGAGGATATCTGTGGGAGTAACCGATCCCGGGGTCTAGTTCAGGCCCGTCAGATTGCTATGTACCTCTGTCGCGAGTTGACTGAGTTGAGCCTGCCTAAGATCGGCCAGAGTTTTGGTGGGCGTGACCACACCACAGTGATGCATGCGGATAGGAAGATTCGGCAGTTAATGGCTGAGCGTCGCTCGATCTACAACCATGTCACTGAATTAACCAACAAGATTAAGAGTCAGAGTAAAGGTTAACCCCAGTCTGGGGAGAACTTGTGGATAACCCAGCTTTTCGGTGTATAAGTTGGGGTAGGAAGCGGCAAAGAGGTGGATAGAGAGGGCGGGATACGGGTTACAACCCACTATGACGGATAACTGAGGGAGTTACCCACAGTGGGACGCACAGGTAAAACCGAGAGAAAAACCTCATAGACAGGGGTTTTCTAGATATCCACAGATTTTAGGTCTGGTTATTACGAATAGTTCTATTTATATAGGTATTTAAAATGAAGAGAGAACCGCCGAGAGGTGGGAACCTAGCTCGCCAAATGTTGGCGGTTAGTGGGAAGGTTAGGGAATGAAGTTTATTGTCGAGCGGGATGACCTCGTTGATGCCGTTAACTGGGTTGCGCGCAGCCTCAGCACCCGGCCTATCAAACCTGAACTCCTCGGAATCTTGATCGATGTGGATACCTCCATCACTCTCACAGGTTCTGATTTAGAGACCTCCACTAAAGCCATCCTGAAAGCGGATATCGCAGTTAAAGGAAAAGTTCTCGTTCCAGGACGCCTCCTCGCTGAAATTGCTCGCGCCCTTCCCAATAAACCAATTACTTTTACTTTGGATGGTAATCGCGTTCTTGTAACCGCTGGTGCATCAAAGTTCACACTACCTACTCTTGCAACAACAGAGTACCCATCGCTACCAACCATTCCAGAAACAGTTGGTGTAGTTGATAGCGATGCATTCTCAACCGCAGTGAACCAAGTTGCCTTTGCAGCCGCTCGCGATGAAACAATCATTCGATTTACCGGCGTGCATATGGAGCTCACTGGAAATACTATGACGCTCGCGGCAACCGATAAATATCGAATCGCGGTCAAAGAGATTGCTTGGCAATCTAAGAATGAGATTGATACCAGTATTCTGCTGCGCGCTCGAACT
>CAIUHB010000195.1 GCA_903898855.1 uncultured Actinomycetes bacterium
GATTCGACTCAATGTAAGCGTCGATGAGGCCTTTGCTCAGATTGAGGTACAACTCAAGCGCCGGGCAGATCTCATTCCTAACCTCGTTGAGACGGTCAAGGGATATGCATCGCACGAAAAGAGCACACTTGATGCTGTTGTAGCCGCACGCGCCAAAGCCACAAGTGCTACAACTATCGGAGATGTTGCAGCAGCAGATGGCCAACTCACAACCGCACTTCGAGGGCTACTCGCCGTTACAGAGAACTATCCAGATTTAAAGGCATCTGCAAATTTCCTTGCACTACAGGAAGAGCTAAGCACAACGGAGAATAAGGTCTCCTTCGCTCGTCAGTTCTATAACGATAATGTGCGCTCGCTCAATCAAGCAGTAAAAACTTTCCCATCTTCATTCTTTGCTGGTATGGCGAAGGTGGCTATTCGCGCCTTCTATGAGATTGAAAATCCAGCAGATCGCAACGTACCAAAGGTTCAGTTCTAACTCAGATGAACTTTCGCAAGCTGCAATCCGCTAATAAATGGAAGACAGCGGGTCTGCTCGCAGGCATGGGCGGACTGGTTGGCCTAGTAATCTTTGCGGTACTCACCTACTTTGGTAAAGGCACCACTGCAATTGTCCCGATAGCAGTGGGCTTTGCACTCATATCAGTGTGGGGTTCGTACTACCTCTCCGACTCCCTCGTCATCACGATGACGGGTGCAAGAGTTATTCAACGCGAAGAGAATCCAAAGCTATTTGATCTGATTGAAGAGATCTCCTTAGCAAGTGGCTTAAAGATGCCAAAGGTCGCAATTGTTCACGATAGCGCGCCCAATGCCTTTGCAACGGGGCGAAATCCGGATCACGCCTTAATTGCCTTCACTACTCGCATTCTTGAGGTGATGGACCGGGAAGAATTGCAAGGTGTGATTGCCCATGAACTTTCTCATGTTGCTAATCGCGATACTCTCGTTAGTGCTGTTGCTGCAACCACAGCAGGTGCAATTGCAATTCTTAGCGATATGTTGATGCGGATGATGTGGTTTGGTGGCGGTCGAGACCGTGACCGAGAAGAGAATCAGAATCCACTAGCACTCGTTCTCTCCATTCTCGTACTTATTCTTGCCCCTCTGGCTGCAACTCTCTTGAAATCAGCAATCTCTCGAAAGCGGGAAGCGTTAGCCGATGCAACGGCGGTCGCATTTACTCGCAACCCCACTGGTCTGCGTAGAGCCCTTGAAACACTGCAGGCCGACACAACCGTCGTGGCTCAGAAGAGCAACGCAGTCGCTCATATCTGGATCGAGTCACCACTAGATTCCCGGTCAGTTTCTAAACTCTTTGCAACGCATCCCCCATTGGAAGAGAGAATCGCGCTCCTTCGCGCGATGGAAAACTCTCACTAACACTCAGGATGAGTAGAGAGAACTATTGGCTTAATTTAACTATCGATTGGCTGACAAGATTTAGAAATAACGTTCTCCTGCGCTACCCCGGTCTACTCAAAGTTCTTGGTCGCTTCTTCCCAGGAGTGAAGTTAAAATTTGTCGCCCTCTTGCAGGGTCGAGTTCGAAATCGAGCGGAAGCCAGGTTGGACCGAGAAATAAAGGAACTTTTTCGCACCTCCACCTTCTGGCAACTACTAGAGATTTCTCGGAGTGAATCTGGGACCTTACTTGGCAAGGAGTTAGTGCGTCTGGGGTTTGAACCAGGTCGAGTCAGAGGTCCCAGAGACTTTGCCTTCGGGTTCTACTCCTCAACTTCTGAGGCAGGAAGCATCGTGAGAGTAACTCATAGCTTGGATGAGGCGCGCTTCCTCTTCAACGAACGTGCCTTCGACAAGTACCTCGTACGTTTCTTTACCGATCGACTTCTGGATTTTGCAACCGGATA
>CAIUHB010000196.1 GCA_903898855.1 uncultured Actinomycetes bacterium
GGTGCTCTTTGCGGTAATCGATCATCCGATTTACAAGAAATTATTTGCAAAGCCAGAACCTAAAGCGCCTCGCAAGAAGAGCGAAGTAGTCGCGACTGCTGTCCAGGTGCCAAGCGTTGAGAGCAAAGCACCAGCTGAGCCACTTTCGCCATTTGCTGCTCCTGCGCCAAAGGCCGCCAAGAAGGGGCTATTAGCCAAGTTATTCGCACCTTCACCAAAGAAGGCGCGTAAAGCGAAGGCACAAAAGGTTGGCAAGAAGTTCGCCCCAGCACCATCTGTTACAACAATTAAAGGCGGCAAGGCCTCTGAAGTAGACGATATTTCAGCCTGGCTCGATGAGATTTCAAATAAGGCAAAGGCCAAAGTTGATGGAACTTCTGCAACCAAGCCCACCAAAAAGGCGGCACCAGCTGCCAAGAAAACTGCAAAACCAGTCAAAAAGGCTGCTGCAGTCGCGAAAAAACGGAAGTAACTGAGTTACCCTTTAACCTATGTTGAGAAGAGCAGTACGGCCGTTAGGTATCGCCCTACTCGTCATCTTGGTATTTATGGGGTTGGGATTCCGCCTCGATCATCCACGTTATGGACTTTCCACCGCTATGGGTTCGGCAAAGTCGAGCTTAGGACTTTATAAGCACGGCGGGGAGCCAACAGTTGGAGCGAAGGTTGTTGTAAATCTTCCAACTATGCCAGCGGCTTCACCTGCTATTGGAATAGTTCGATCTGTCCAAGGCGGAAAAGTGTTAGTAGTACTTGGTAGCGATATCCGCGAAATTTCAGTGAAAGATGTCGAGGGCAAGCTGATTGCTGTTGTGCCATTCCTCGGTGCAATCGTCGGAATTATCGGCCTCTAAGCCTTACTGCATTTTCCCGCCGCAATTACGGCGTAAGAGTTATTCGCAAAACAACTTGGTTTGGTTTTAACAATCCACTATTGCTGATATCAATTCGAGCATCTCTAAATGCAGTCAGATTGGCTGCCTTGCGCAGCTGTACGCTAAATGCCAAAGCTCGAATGGTTCCTTGATTTGAACTCTCGCTCTTTGGATCAAAACCACCCACGATATTGACGTATAAAACTTTGGTGCTCGGGGCAAGTTGTTGTTTGGTAAGAAAATCCTGATAGTCGCGTTGAATACGCGCGGCATCAAAGCCCTCGTAACCGAAGACCAAGCCATGGCTGATATTCGCGCCAGCTAGATTTCCAATATTGATATTGGCATTTCCGCGAAAGCCACCGCCAAGGGCGGGGACGAAGGAGATGGTTGCGAGAAATACAACCATGAGCGCGAGGAATGAGTCAGCAAAGAGCCAACCAGCTTGGCTAGTGGCATCTTCCGTTTCCATATGAGCGGCGCGATTTGTATACGCCGAGCGTCGCCTACTTGCCACGTGGTACCCGAGGAGACTTCGGCAGCTTTATCTTAGGAAAGTCGAAATTAAAATCTAGTGATGTGGAGTTGGACTCAGCTGGCTTGGCGATGGGAACTTTCTTAGTTACTTGGGCAAGTGACTTAGCAGCGCCTTCAAGTCCATGAGTTGCGCTCAGCAATTTCTCGAGCGCGCGAGCCAAAGTCGCGTTCATCGTTACATTTGTTACAGCTTGCTTATCGTGCAAGAAGGCGGTTAATTCGATCGCCATCTTTGTGCGAGCGGCATCGACTTTCTGCTCGGCGGCAGCCTGCATATCGCTGCCCTTCTTACCTTCAAAGGAGACGAAGAGAGTTAAGGCAATTACGAGTGCAATGATGGCGAAGTCGAGAGTAGCAACCTTGCCAATAGTCCATTCTTTGGCGAGCACGCCATAACCGTTCTGCCAAAAATCAAGGAAGTTAACGACATCGGTTCCATGGGATGCGACATATTTCGAGAAAGCAGTAGTTGCTTGACCTACTGCAAACCAAGTCAAAGCAACTGGGGCGAATACAAGGACGTTGCGAAAAACAGTAAGGCGCCTCGTGCGAGTCAAAATCTTGGCACCGGACTCTAAAACTGGTTGTGGCAAGAACTCCATCGGATTGAGCGTGGCCCACATAGAAAGGTTTTGGCGCTCCTTGAGGTCTGCCAGGAGGGAGGTAACATATGGATCACCTGAGGTGCGATGGGTGCGGCTCCACTCTTCGAGTGATTGAGCTACTGGAAGGTGGTCATTGAGTACTTTGCGAGTGCGAGCCATGCGGGCAAGGTTACTGAACGAGGGGTCTAGGCGCTAGCAGGCGGGAGCGGACTATTTCGGTTCGAGGATTAGTGAGACAGAATTGATGCACCAGCGCTCATCGGTGGGAGTTCCATAGCCCTCGCCCTCAAAGACGTGGCCAAGGTGGGAGCCGCAGTTAGCGCAGCGCACTTCGGTGCGAATTCGTGGGGCCAAAGAGCGATCTTCGATGAGTTCGACTGCATCGGCGCTGGTGGGGGCGTAGAAAGATGGCCAACCGCAGCCGGAGTGGAATTTAGTTTCAGATCGGAAAAGTTCGTTGCCGCAGGCCTTGCAGCGATATGAGCCAACGGTCTCGGTATCTGTGTATTCGCCAGTGAAGGGGCGTTCGGTGGCGGCATTGCGAAGGACTTCATAGGAGAGCGGATCTAGCTTGGCAGCTAACTCCTGCTCATCGATCTGGAATGGGTAGCTCTTCTTTGGCGCATCGCTCATGGGCTCATTATGCACGGGCAGGGGAGATAAAGCCCCTTGAATTAACTAGTTGAAATTTCAACTAGTTTGGTTTATGGTTAAGCCATGACCGCAGATATCCAGACCAACTTGGCCAAGATGCCAGCCCTATACATCGGCCACGGCGCACCTCCACTTTTGGATGACCCCATCTGGAGTGGTGAGCTGGCGGAGTGGTCGACTCAATTTGCTAAGCCCAAGGCGATCTTGGTTATCAGCGCGCACTGGGAATCTGCGCCACTAACACTTGGCGCGACTGAACAAGGCACGCCACTGATCTATGACTTTGGTGGATTTGCGCCAAAGTATTACAACATTCAATACAACACTCCTGGAGCGCCAGAACTCGCTGCTCGCATTAAAGCGATGATGGATGAACCAGTTACCGAACAACCTCGCCGCGGACTCGACCATGGTGCATATATTCCATTGATGAAGATGTATCCCGGCGCCGATATCCCGGTTCTGCAAATGTCGATTCCAACTCATGATCCCGAGAAGCTTTTTAAGATCGGTCAAAAGCTTGCACCTCTTCGCGATGAGGGAATTTTGATTGTGGGCTCCGGATTTCTCACCCACGGACTTCCATATCTCAAGGAATTTCGAATTGAGGCAACGCCACCTGGCTGGAGTCAAGAGTTCGATCTCTGGGCAAAGGAAGTGCTAGAGCGCGGTGCTATTGATGAACTTATGAATTACAAAGCGCTTGCACCAGGTATGCCATACGCGCATCCGACGGTTGAGCACTTTGCGCCAATCTTTATTACCTTGGGAACAGCAACGGTTGCAGATGCTGCGCCAACGACTGAGATTGAGGGCTATTGGATGGGACTTTCCAAGCGCTCATTCCAAGTTGCTTAGGGTTGCCTAAGGTTACTTAAGCCTTCGCACTATCGCGCTTGAAGTAAAAGCGGCCGAGGAAGTCAGCTTTAAACTCTGCAAAATCTCCGACCTCAATGCGCTCGCGCATCTGGTCCACTAGCCGAACGATGAAGCGCTCGTTATGGATTGTGGCCAAAGTGGATGCAATCATCTCTTTGCTGGCGAAAAGATGGTGCAAGTAAGCCGCTGAATAATGTGTACAGGTGTAGCAGTCACATCCATCATCGATGGGGGAGAACTGACGTCGATATTTGGCGTTGGAAATATTGACTCGACCATCTGTGGTGAAGACGGCGCTGGTGCGTGCTTGGCGGGATGGGGCTACGCAATCGAAGGTATCTGCGCCAGCTTCAACGCCAACGAAGAGATCATCGGGCTCACCAATACCAAGTAGGTGTCGAGGTTTATTCACTGGCAACTCGGAGGTCATCCAGGAGACGATGGTGCCCAGGTTTGCTTTATCGAGCGCCCCGCCGAGTCCAAAGCCATCGAAGCTAATTCCCTCTTCATTGAGCTCAGATAAATCCTTCGCAGCCTTGTGACGCAAATCTTCATATTGAGCGCCTTGCAAGACTCCGAAGAGTGCTTGATATGGGCGATGTGAGCGGGCAGATGTGAGACGTCCATGTTCCACTAAACAGCGTTTTGCCCAGAGGCGCGTGCGCTCCAGAGATTTCTCTTGATACTTGCGAGTGTTATGAAGCGTTGTGCACTCATCAAAGGCGAACATGATGTCGGCTCCGAGTTGGTGCTGGACCTGCATCGAAACTTCCGGGGTAAATCTATGCATCGATCCATCGAGGTGAGATTTAAAGGTAACGCCATCGTCATCGACATGAGCCAGCCGCTCTTTCTTATCGGCGATCACTTCATCGGAACGGAAGGTCTCCTCATCCATCGCGATGACTTTCTTAAATCCCACGCCGAGTGAGAGAACTTGAAAGCCACCGCTATCGGTAAATGTTGGACCATCCCAATTCATGAAGCGACTTAAGCCGCCCGCCTCGTCCAGGATATCTGGGCCGGGTTGCAAGTAGAGGTGATAGGCATTTGCTAAAAGTGCTTGCGCGCCTAGCTCTCCCATAGATTCTGGAAGTACTGACTTAACAGTTGCCTTGGTGCCTACTGGAATAAAGGCCGGTGTTTGAATTTTTCCGTGCGGGGTAGAAATTTCTCCAGTGCGCCCAAGGTGCCCAGGAATCTGCGTCTTCTGAGTAAAAGAGAAGTCGGCTGGGGAGGGGTTCTTGGCGCTCATCAATGGATACTCTACCGATATGAGCAAATCTCGCCTGCCGCGTAATTATTGGAAACTCTGGAGCGCAACGGCAATCTCAAATGTCGGTAATGGAGTTTCGGCTATCGCCTTTCCATGGTTGGCATCTGCGCTGACTCGCTCACCGCTCACCATCGCCATTGTGGGCCTCATGAGCCAACTTCCGTGGTTGCTCTTTACCTTGCCGGCGGGCGTAATTACCGATCGCTTTGATCGCAAGAAAATAATTGTCGCAACCGATCTCGTTCGCGGCTTGGTCACAATTGGGAGCACCGCCGTGCTCTTTCTCAATCGCCACTTTTTCCTTCACATTAAGAATCCCACCCACGGCTATACGGGACACTCGGGCTCATTGTTAATTGGCATCATGATGGCCGCAACTTTCTTACTTGGTTCAGCCGAAGTCTTGGGCAACAACTCCTCTCAAACCTTTATGCCTGATGTAGTGGCCGAAGAACATTTACATAAAGCTAATGGCCAAATGTGGTCGGCGGAATCTTTGACCAACAACTTTTTAGGACCTGCCCTAGGTTCAGCGCTCCTTGGATTCTCTATCTATCTGCCATTTCTCTTTGATGCCGGCAGCTTCTTCTTTTCAGCAGCGCTAATCGCGCTCATCACGACTCACAGCGCCGCCATCGTGAAGAAGAAAAAGAGCGAAGGCGGAACTAGTTTTATCTTCGAACTTAAAGAGGGTTTTAACTGGCTGATGAAGCACAAGGTCTTACGCCCCATGGCCTACACGCTAGGCGCCTTAAATTTCATTAACTCTATGGCGCTTTCTTCTTTTATTCTCTTCGCCCAAGAAGTTCTGCATGTTTCAGTTTTCGTCTTTGCTGTGATGGGTACCTCTGCTGCTTTCAGCGGTTTCCTCGCTGGAATTTTTGGACCCAAGCTCATCGCCAAGATCGGTCAGGGTCGGGCGATGACCGTGGCACTTGCGGGATATCCGGCGCTGTACTTTGTTAGTTTCACAGTTACGAGATGGCCGATCTTCTATGCACTGATATTTCTAGAGATGTTTGTCGCCGTCATCTGGAACATCATTACCGTCTCCTATCGCCAGAGCGTTATCCCCTCAGAAATATTGGGACGGGTAAATAGCGGTTATCGATTCTTTGGCTGGGGCTCAATGCCACTTGGTTCATTTATTGGGGGAGTGATTGTTGCAATCTCCACGCATTTCATCGCCAGATCCTGGGCGCTTCGAGTTCCGTTCTTGGTGTCTGGGGTGATTGGTGTGGTGATTTTCCTTCTCACCAGGCAGCGTTTTACCGCCGAAGCCCTTACCAAGCCGGTTACCGGGGCCTAATTTCGCCCTTGGCGCGAGGTAGGGCAGAATTTAGCCACTACCGAGAGGTAGGGGCGGGCACTAGCTAGGTCCATCCCAACTTTCGGTCTACCCTCAAAAAAAGGAGATCTATGAAGGCACGTCTAAACGCGCGCTCAGTGGTCGCTCTCTCATCAGTACTTGCTCTCGCAATTACCGGTGCAGTTGCCGTCCCAGCGCACGCAGCACGTTCAACCGTCATCGTCGTCGAGTCAAACACTCTGACCTCTTTGAACAACGGAACACCTGCGACAAATATCGTCATCAACGGTGACGTTAACTACCTAACCCAAATCGGTTTGTATCACTACAACGATAAGGCAACCATCATCCCTAACACTGTTCTCGGTTCCTACAAGGTCACCAAGAACACTCCAAAGGATTTTGAAGTTACCTACAAGATCAACCCAGGCCGCGTCTGGTCAGATGGAACTCCAATCACAGCTGCAGACTTGCTTCTTGCACACGTGCTTGGTTCATCTGCTTACGCAAAGAAGGCTGGACTTCCAGATCCAACTGGCGATGCCACACCTGCATTTGATTCAGGTGCCTACGGCGCTGTCTACGATCAACACGTAGTTGGTATGCCTGCACTTAGCGATGATCAGATGTCTTTGACCGTTACCTACGATTCACAGATTCCTGATTACGTCCTAAACGGACCAAACACACCATTCCCAGTTCACGCTCTTGAGCTCCTTGCCGCTGGCAAGAAGTCACTTGGCTCAGCTGCTGAGAATGCTGCTGCAACAGCTAAGTTCGTCAAGGATGTAACTACTTACAACACTGCTGCTCTCAAGGCAATGGGTGCCGTATACAACGAGGGTTACAACGTAACCTCAGTTGATGCATCAACAAACCCACTTCTACTCGTTGGAAACGGTGCTTACACAGTTTCTTCAGTAGATGCTAACCAGATCAAGCTTGTTGCAAATCCTAAGTACAACTCAGGACCAGCACTTTCAGGAATCTCAACAGTTGTTATCAAGCAGGGAATTGCTGATGGTTCACCATCCGCTCAAGCTCTTGCTAACAAGGACATCGATGCTTACCAAGGTCAGCCAACAGCTGACACCATGGCTCAACTCAAGGCGATCAAGACTGCAACAGTTGTTACAGGTCCATCACTTGCTTACGAGCACATCGAACTCCGCGTAGCTTCAAGCGATAAGACCGCTTACACCGGTCCATTTGCGATGTCAGGTGGCCAGAAGGCTGCTGATCTTCGTAAGGCATTCTTGCTTGCTTACCCACGTGAAGAGATCGTTAACAAGCTCATCAAGCCAATCAACGCTAACGCTGTTGTACTTGGTTCAACATGGACACTTCCTGGTACACCAGGATACGAAGATGTTGCAGCTAATAACGGCTCATCTGTTTACTCAGCTGGCGCACAAGCAGATCGCACAGCGGCTGCCCTCAAGCTAGTTCAGAAGTGGTACCCAACAGCAGGAAAGGGAACACCTGTAAAGGTCAACCTTCTCTGGGGTTCACCAGGAAACACACGTCGTACCTCTGAGGCAGCGCTAATTATTGCTGCTGAAGCAAAGGTCGGCTTCGCTGTTACAGCTCCTGCTACAAAGGGTTGGGGTGGAAAGTTGGCTGATTCTTCATACGACGCACACTTCTTCATCTTCGATCAGACAGCTGTCCCACAAGATGCACAAGCATGCCCAACCTTCCAAGCAGCTGGTGGTTCTAACTACACCGGTTACTCAAACAAGAAGGTTGAAGATGCTTGCCAGCAACTCCAAGCTAAGACACTTCCTGCATCAACAGTTCACCGTTTGCAGATTGTTGCTGAGCGCCAGATCAACTCTGACGCTTTCTTCCTTGGAATCTTCCAGAATCCAAATGTCACCGCTTACGACTCTGCACTTCAGAACGTTAAGCCTTCGACATTGTCTCCATCACTCTTCTGGAACTTCTGGGAGTGGCACTTCTAAGAACTCGTTCTTAGAACAGCTCTAAATCAGTTAAGGGAAGTGGTGCCGGGAGACCGGCGCCACTTTCTTGTTTTCCCCGCTAATTCCGAACTTTTTACGGCGCTAGACACGATATATTTGCCAGCGCACGCGAAGAAGTACGTACCCTCACATTCATCGCCCGCAGAAGGAGTTTGTCGTGATTGCCTACCTAGGCCGCCGCTTGAGCGCACTGCTCATAATTCTCTTTGGCTCAAGTTTTATTCTCTATAACCTTGCGGCAATTTCCGGCGATCCAACCGAAGGCCTCCGTACCTCCACCGATCCCAAAGCGCATGCACAATTACTTTCACTCATCCGCACCCTCCACCTCAATGTCCCACCACCTGCCAGATATTTCCTCTGGCTTAAAGGCTTGGCTGGAATTTTCACCGGACATATCGATTTTGGAATGACTCGCGATGGCCACCCAGTAACCACAGATCTTGGTCAAGCAATCCCAACCACTATCCGCTTGATTTTGATGGCGACCATTATTGCCATTGTTATGGGTATTGCCTTTGGAATTGTCTCGGCGCTTCGCCAGTACAGCCGCTTTGACTATGCCATGACATTTATGGCCTTTCTTATGTACTCACTTCCAATTTTCTGGATTGCTGTACTTCTCAAGCAATACCTAGCAATTAGCTTTAACAACTTTTTAACGAATGCAACAATCGCACCTTCCTGGATTATCGCCGCCTCAATTGTCAGCGGATTTTTCTGGGCATCGCTAATTAGCGGTAATCGCAGAAAAGTTCAGATCACCTTCGTGATCGCCGCCGGTTCATCTGCGCTGGTACTCACTGCTTTGAGTTTGAGTAAATGGTTTGCCGATCCAGGCCTTGGTCCAATCATGATCGCACTTCTCGGCGCAGGCGTTGCCTTCGGCGTCACCTTCCTCTCCACCGGCCTGGCCAATAAGGCAGCGCTGCGTGGTTCGCTAATCATGGCTGCCTTTGGCTTGGTTCTTTACTATCCCAATCAGTGGCTCTTTAACCACCATGGCGGACTCCTCACCTTGATTCTTCTAGCTGCCGTAACAGTCTTGATCGCCTTTATCGTTGGCCGCTTGTTGGCTCAAATCGATCGCGGTCCAGTTATTCGCACCACCACAATCACCGGACTCATAATCGGACTCTTGATGGTTCTAGATAAATTGATGGCCACCCTCAAGCCTTACAGCGCGACTGATGCGGTTAATCAACGCCCGATTCCAACAATCAGCGAATCCAACTCTCTTCTTCCTGCGGGCAATTTCTGGTTTTCGCTACTGGATACCTTGCTCCACCTATTGCTCCCAACAATCGCGTTGGCGCTGATCTCCTTTGCTGGATACGTTCGTTACTCCCGCGGAACTTTGCTGGAAGTGCTCAATCAAGATTACATTCGCACCGCCCGAGCTAAGGGCTTAACTGAGCGAACCGTTGTTATGCGCCATGCATTTCGCAATACCTTGATTCCGCTCACCACCATCATCGTTGTGGACTTTGCTGCAATCATCGGTGGTGCAATCATCACTGAGCACGTCTTTGGCTGGCGCGGCATGGGAACGCTCTTTAATAATGCGATCTCCAACTTTGATTTAAATCTACTTATGGGCGTCTTCTTTGTGACCTCAACTCTTGCAGTCCTAGCAAACCTCGCCGCCGATCTCTTGTATTCGGCGCTTGATCCACGAATTAGGGTGGTTGGAAAATGAGCATCTTTACTCGCAAGAAGAAGTCCACCGAAGTCGTATCGGGGGATATCGCTAATCGCGAAGTGGAAGGCCTTTCCCAAGGTCAGATTGTTCGACGTCGCTTCCTTCGCCACCGTGGCGCCATGATCTCCTTGATCGTGCTGACCTCAGTCATTCTCTTTGTCTTTAGTGCGCTGGACATCAGCCTTGGATTTATCAAGTATCACGGCTGGTGGAAGTACAGCATCTTGGATCAACCAGATATTCGCACTCAAGGCTGCCCACCTGGACTTGGTGGATGTCCGACATTGAGCCTTAATCCATTTGGCGCATTTGGTCTTGGCGATCACCCATTTGGTCAAGATGACATTGGTCGCGACTACTTTGCCTTGGTTATGCGCGGCGCCCAGCGCTCTATTTTGGTGATGTTCATTATCGGAATAGTCGGCGGAATCGTGGGAACAGTTATTGGTGCAATCTCTGGTTTCTACCGCGGTTGGGTCGATTCCGTCTTGATGCGTTTTACCGACTTCATCATCACTATCCCATCAGTGATTATCGGCTCGGTCATTGGCTATCACTTCGGCAACCTCGGCGTGACCTTCCTTGCTTTGTACTTGGGACTCTTTGCTTGGACTGGCCTCTCCCGACTCGTACGTGGTGAGTTTCTCTCACTTCGTGAACGCGAGTTCGTGGATGCCGCGAAAGTTGCCGGCGCCAGCAACCGACGAATTATCTTCAAGCACATCTTGCCTAACGCTGTTGGCGTCATCATCGTCTCGGTTACTTTGATTATGTCCGGAGCCATCTTGCTCGAGACAGCCCTTAGCTACCTGGGCTTTGGTGTTGTGGCGCCAGATGTCTCACTTGGACTTTTGATTAGTCAATACCAAGATTCATTTACCACTCGTCCATGGCTCTTCTGGTACCCGGGAATCTTCATCATCCTGATTGCATTGAGCGTTAACTTTATTGGCGATGGTTTGCGCGATGCCTTTGATCCACGACAACGTCGTCGTATCTCTCGCAAAGAACGCGCAGCTGAGCGCAAGGTGGCTAACGCCTAATGGTGAAGCTATTAGTAGAGCGTGAGCGCCATGGCGCAGACCAGCGCAACAACCAAGAGAGCCACAACTCGCCAATCGTTGGTGGATTCGGCCAGCAGAGTTCTGTTGTTCTTCTTGGATTGAAAGGCGTGCCAACGAATTTCGGCCAAGTGCAGGGCGACTCCGCTCTCACTTCGCGGGGAGACTGCGGGGGAGATGTAATAGTTATCAGCGCTCTTCATTCCGCGAACCTCGCTGGCATGAATCTTTCGGTTGTGGCGTCTGCTGGGAGCTGGAGCGGCCCACGCGTTGATGGTGCGATCCGCGGTTTGGATATACAAGTTCCATTTAGCGCCAATATCGATGACTTCACTCCAACCAATGGCAGAAGTGCGAACGGGGTTGGTCACGATGATTCCTTCATCGCCGATCTCAACTTTGGGTTTGATAAAGCTCAAGTACAAGAAGCTGAGCGCTGCGATATCCCAGAGTGCAACCGTGAAGATATTTCGAACTCCACCCACAACAATTCCCGACCAGAGCGCAATCAGGCAGAGAACTGCGCCGATAGCAGCAAAGAGATAACTGCTCTTTGCTCTGAAAGTTACTGCGCTCTCCATTTGCCCATCTTCTCACAGCAATCCATGCGAAAGGCTGCTTAATGTCTACCTCGGATATGACTACCCCAGATAAGAACGCACCAGTTCTCAAGGTAAAGGATTACACCATTGAGTTCTGGGTGGATGGCACCTGGTATCCAGCAGCGATTGATATGAACTTTGAACTACAAGCCGGCAAGACGCTAGCCATTGTTGGTGAATCCGGTTCCGGAAAGTCCACTACCGCACTCGGCGTAATGAGTCTCTTGGCCTCAAATGCCCGGACCCATGGAAGCGTGCAAGTAAAAGGCGTAGAGATGGTGGGTACTTCTGCTGGCCACCTCCAGAAGTATCGCGGCAAGGAAGTTGCCTATATTTTCCAGGAGCCAATGACTGCACTCAACCCGGTCTACACAATTGGCGCTCAAATTATTGAGACCCTTCGCGCCCACTTCGACCTTGGTCCAAAAGAGGCACGAGTTCGCGCTATTGAGTTGATTTCCATGGTGGATATTCCTAACCCTGAGCAATCGGTAGATAAATACCCACACCAACTCTCGGGCGGACAGCGCCAGCGCGCCATGATCGCTCAGGCACTTGCTTGCGATCCAGCGCTCTTGATTGCTGATGAACCAACAACTGCTTTGGATGTTACGGTCCAAGCAGAAATTCTCGATCTAATGCGCGATCTTCGCTCCAAACTCAACTCGGCAATTTTGCTGATCACCCACGATATGGGCGTTGTCGCCGATATGGCCGATGAGATCTTGGTGATGAAGGATGGCCGCACCGTCGAACATGGCAGCGCCGATCAAATCTTTAATGCTCCACAACATCCGTACACCAAAGAACTTTTGGCGGCGGTACCTGTACTTGGCACTAGCCCCAAGCGCTCCCTTTCATACTCGGAGAGTGCAAAGCCAGCACCTGTTCTCAACTTGGAAGATGTCACCATCGAATATCCAAAGCGCGGACGTGTACCTGCATTTACTGCGGTTAAAAATCTCTCGCTACAAATTTATCCAGGTGAAATTGTTGGCCTGGTAGGCGAATCTGGTTCCGGAAAGACAACAGTCGGTCGCGCCGCAATCGGCCTGCTTCCTATCAAATCTGGAAAGATTGAAATCGTCGGCCAAGATATCTCGCACGCAACTCAGAAAGATTTGCAGAAGATTCGCCGCCACACTGGAATCGTTTTCCAAGATCCAGCTTCTTCACTCAACCCACGTCTGCCTATTGGTGAATCCATTGGCGAGCCAATCTTCTTGGCAGGACTGGCAAAGGGTGCGGATTTGGCTCATAAAGTGGAAGATCTCTTGGATCAAGTAGAACTTCCTCGCAGCTATCGCAACCGTTATCCGCACGAGCTCTCTGGCGGACAACGTCAGCGTGTAGGTATTGCGCGCGCACTTGCATTGACTCCGGATTTAATGATTGCCGATGAACCAACCTCGGCTCTGGATGTTTCAGTACAAGCTAGATTCCTTGAACTCTTCCAAGAGCTACAGCAGAAATTGCAATTTGCCTGCCTCTTCATCAGCCATGACTTGGCAGTGGTCGATATCTTGTCGCACCGCGTTGCGGTCATGCAGGATGGCCAACTCGTGGAGCAAGGCGATCGCGATTTGATTCTGAAGAATCCACAACAGGCCTACACCCAGCGCCTGATTGCCGCCGTACCGGTACCAAACCCTGCCGAGCAAGAGAAGCGACGTATCGCCAGACTTGCCAGCAAGTAATTACCGGATACTCACCTAATACTCACCAGATACGAACTCGCTCGCTCTCCGGTAGGTACAGGGCGTCGCCTTCGCTCACCGAGAATGCTTCGTAGAACTCGTTGAGATTTCGCACGATCTGGTTGCAGCGAAACTCATCGGGGGAGTGAACATCAACGGTTATGCGGCGACGAACCTCTTCTTCGCGCATTTTCTGTCGCCAAACCGCTGCCCAGCCCATAAATAGCCTCTGTAAGCCCGTAAAACCGTCTATAACGGGCGCAGGAGCTCCGCGGAGTGAGAGCTGGTAAGCCTTAATTGCAACCGTTAAACCGCCCAAATCTCCAATATTTTCGCCAATTGTCAGCGCGCCATTAACGTGAAGATCTGGTGCAAGCGTTGGATGCAAATTATCGAATTGGGCAATTAATTTTTGCGCCCTTTTCTCAAACTCTTGCCGGTCGCTATCGCTCCACCAGTTATTGAGATTTCCGGCGCCGTCATATCTAGAGCCTTGGTCATCAAATCCATGGCCGATCTCGTGGCCGATGACTGCGCCAATTCCGCCGTAGTTCACGGCATCGTCAGCATCCATGTTGAAAAACGGTGGCTGCAAGATTGCGGCCGGGAAGAGAATCTCATTGTGTAGCGGGTGGTAGTAGGCATTGACGGTCTGAGGGGTCATGCCCCACTCCTCTTTATCGACCGGCTTACCAATTTTGGCAAGGGCATACTCCTGGCCAAATTGAGTGATGCGTCCCAAGTTTCCAAAGAGATCATCATCGGAAATTTCTAGCGCCGAGTAGTCACGCCATTTATCGGGAAAACCAATCTTGGCGCGGAATGTTGCCAGCTTGTCGAGCGCCTTAGCTTTTGTTGAATCGCTCATCCAATCCAAGGCCGCGATATCAATGCGATAGGCCTCTAGCAGATTAGCTACTAGCCCTTGCATCTCTACCTTGGCTTGGGCCGGGAAGTGGCGCTCGGCATAGATTTCACCGATTGCTTCGCCCAACGCACCTTCCACCAATCCAATTGCTCGCTTCCAGCGGGCGCGAAGTTCTGGTGTGCCAGAAAGGGTTGTGCCATAGAAGGCAAAGTTTTGCTTGACCATCTCATCGTGCAGGTAAGGGGCTGCACTGGAGAGCATATGAAATGCCAACCAGGCGCTCCACGCCGGAGCGTTAAAGTTTTCGAGGAGTTGATTAATCCCACTAAAGAAAGATGGTTGGGAGACGATGCACGGATCAAAGGCGCTCGCTGGTATTTGGCTGGCGCCAATCCAGGTATCCCAATCAAATGCCGGCATCAATTGGCGAAGTTCGGCAAAGCTCATCTTGTTATATGTGGCCACTGCATCACGGTCGCGCACTGAATCCCAGTGATGGGAGGCAATCGCAGTTTCTAGCTCCAGAATCAGCGCAGCTTTCTCAGCCCCGCCATCAACTCCGGCAATCGCAAAAATCTTAGCAATGTGATCAACCAATGCTGAGCGGATTTCGGCATGCTCGGCCTCTCGGTAGTACTCCTCATCCGGAAGGCTCAAGCCGGCTTGACCGATGTAGGCAATATTTGTTTGGGAATCCATCTTGTCGGCTTCAACTGCTTGGTAGAAAAAACCACCCAGGCCGCGACGTTCGAAATCTCCAAGTACTTGATGGAACTCTTTGCTGGTTTTCACCGAGAGCGCCGCCTTCAAGTCAGCTGCAACTGGCGCGATGCCAAGGGCGCTAACCCGCTCGTGATCCATGAAAGTCTTGTACAGGTCACCAATCTTTTGGGCGTTAGTTCCCTTGGGATGAGCGGAGCTAGCTAACTCTTCGACGATGACGCGAACATCTCGCTCGGCTTTTTCATAGAGTCGATAGAAGGCGCCATCGGAGGAGCGATCGGATGGGATTTCTGCGGCAGCAATCCAGGCTCCATTGACATGGCGGAAGAGGTCATCTTGGGGGCGAATGGCGGGGTCAATGTGCTCGGGAAATAGGCCGGAAGATTTCATAACTCGGACAATACTGCACGAGCACGGCGATTCGATATTGGTTCAACTTTCAACTATTGAAGCTTCGAGATAAACTATGTATATGGCAGCGAAACAAAGTGCACCCAAGTGGCTCAATCCCCGCGAGATGAAGGCATGGCGTTCATACATCATCGCCTCTCGCCGATTGCTCGATGCCCTCGATGCTGACCTTGAGGGACACGATCTCTCGATGGCTGATTACGAGGTCTTGGCCCAACTCAGCGATGCTCCAGAGCGCAAGATGAGAATGAGCGAATTAGCCGAACTAGCTATGGTCTCCAAATCTCGCCTCTCTCACCGAATGAAGGTAATGGAGAAGGCGGGCTGGGTTCGCCGGGAGGAGTGCGAATCAGATCGCCGCGGCTCGTACGCCGTCATGACCGATCAGGGATGGAAGGCAATTGTGAAGGCCGCCCCAAGCCATGTCGCTAGCGTTCGTAATCGATTGATGGATCATCTCACCGTGAAAGACCAAGAAGATTTAGCAAAAATTTTCGACCGCCTTCAGACCGAGCTGCGCGGACAATATTTGGAAGAGATTTAATTCTTAGAGCTATGCACTAATTGCGTGCATAAAAAAAGCCCGCCATTTTCATGGCGGGCTTTTTTACAATCAGACTACTTCTTCTTAGCAGCAGCCTTCTTGCGACGCTTTGGAGCGGCCTTCTTAGCAGGAGCAGCCTTCTTAGCTGCTGCCTTCTTGCGGCGCTTTGGAGCTGCCTTCTTAGCAGGAGCAGCCTTCTTAGCTGCTGCCTTCTTGCGGCGCTTTGGAGCTGCCTTCTTTGCTGGTGCTGCCTTAGCAGCTGCCTTCTTACGACGCTTAGCTGGAGCTGCCTTAGCAACTGCCTTCTTACGACGCTTTGGTGCAGTTTTCTTAGCTGCGGCCATGTAGGTCTCCTAATCAGAATGGTTCGATCCGTCACCGAACCTGTTCATGGATAAGCGTGTCATCATTTAGCAAAACTTTCCACTATTTTGAGTGAAAAATCAGTCGCGTGTCGCAACAATATTTTTTTATTTTTTTATGCATTTACGAGAATTTTTCTCGCGATTTTTTCTAAAAAATCTATTTATTTCTCATCAGTAGATGATTTTTCGCGAATTATTCGCTGTTGAACGGCAAATTCGTTCGTTCGAACGTCATATTTGCGGAAATTTGGCAGTGATCCGGCGGCAATTGCGATAAATCCCATGCAAATAATGCCGCCGCTGACCACCGAAGTTCGCAGAGAAGTCAGTGCTGCCATCGATCCGGCGCGCAATTGTCCGCCAAGTGGCCCCACTGAATACGACAACATTTCAATTCCAGCAAGGCGACCGCGAAGTTCATCAGGTATGGATTGATTCCAAATAGAGCTGCGAAATAGGGCGCTGATTTGATCAGATGCCCCAGCGACCACCAAAAAGAAGAGGGTCAAAAAGAGCGAATTTGACGCTCCCGAAAGGGTAATTGCGCCACCCCAGCCAAGAGCGGCAAAGAATATTGCTCTACCGTGATGGGGATAGTTGCGCATCCAGCCACTGGTCAGAGTTATGAGAAGTGCGCCGACGGGAACTGCTGCGTAGAAGAAACCCAGCGCCCACCTGGCATGGAAATGATCAGCCCAAAATGGATAGAGAGCGGTGGGCATGGCAAAGAACATCGCTGATAGATCAACCAAATAAGTTCCGAGCAGATCTTTTCGGCCAACGGCATATCTCAGACCTTCAACCAGGTTGGTTAACGTTGCACCTTGGATTTTCTCGGCGGGAACTATCGAACTTATCCGCCAAAGGAAGTAGAGCGAGATGAGAAAGCTGACAATATCGACGAGGTATGCCGCCGAGACCCCAAAGGAGGCGAGAATTAATCCGGCTATTGCTGGCCCGGAGATAACTCCCATTTGATAGCGAAGGCTCATTAGCGCTGAGGCCGAAGGTAAATCTTGATGGCCTACAACTCGGGGCAAAATTGCATCAAGACTTGGTCGCTGTAAGCCATTGAGAGCAGCAAATGCGGCGGCAACAAAGTAGAGCAGAATTAAATGAGGGTGGGCTAAACGGGAGTTGAGATAGAGCAAGATCGAAGCGGCCATAGCGAGAAATTCAGTGGCCCAGACCATCTTTTTTCGATCGACTTTATCGGCCAGCACTCCGCCATATAGTCCGAAAATCACCAGCGGAACTATTTCCACTGCGCCCATCAAACCCACTGCAATATAAGAGTTGGTCAGTACCTTTATTTGAAACGGCAGCGCCACGTAAGTGACGACCGAACCAATGTAAGTGACAAAGCCGGCCGACCAGATTGCCCGGAAATCGGGATACTTAATGAGGGGCGAGATATCTACTGTAAATCGCTTCCAGCCTTTTGTCGCTTCGCTCATCCCTATAACTCTAGTTAATGAAAGGTCTGATCAGGGCCAGGAAATTCTGCGCTCTCAACATCCTTCGCCCACTCTTGGGCGGCGCTGACCATCTCACTTCGTAAGTTGCGATAGGCCTTTGCCAACTTAGGGGCGCCTTCGGTAATTCCCATTAGATCGGTCCACACCAATACTTGGGCATCACAGCCATTGCCGGCGCCAATTCCAATAACCGGAATCGTAAGTTCCTTACTTATCTCAGTAGCGAGTTCTGCTGGAACGAGTTCCAAGACAAGTGCGAATGCACCAGCTTCCTGCACCGCCTTTGCATCTTTCATAATTCGGGCGGCATCCTCACCTCGGCCTTGGACGCGAAACCCGCCAAGTGCATGTACTGATTGTGGAGTCAGGCCAAGGTGGCCCATTACAGGAATTCCGGCAGCCACTAGGGCGCGGATCTGTGGCGAAACTTTCTCGCCGCCCTCAAGTTTTACCGCCTGAACTTTTGCCTCTTTAAAGAAGCGAATTCCATTTGCCAATGCCAACTCCGGGCCAGGTTCATAGGATCCGAAGGGAAGATCGGCAACGACGAAGGCGCGCTTGCTTCCGCGAACGACGGCGCGGGCGAGTGGAATGAGTTCATCCATAGTGACGGGAATGGTGTTCTCTTCGCCAAGAAAATTATTGCCGGCGCTATCGCCCACAAGTAGGACCGGAATTTGCGCCTGATCAAAGATCGATGCGGTCATCTGCTCATAGGAGGTGAGCATCGCCCACTTCTTGCCCGACTTTTTCCAAGCAGCAAGGTCAGAGATTGTTATACGGCTCATGTGAGCTCCTCATTTCAGGAACCGCTCTTGGCCGAAAATTCGGTCCCCGGTGGTTCATGGAAAAGTCTACAGAGGTACGCTCTCCTCGTGAAGACGCAGCTGCGAATCGCCCTAGCTCAGGTCAATCCGACCGTAGGCGCGCTGGAATCCAATGCCGAGCTGATTCTTAAAAACGCTGCCCAAGCTATGGAGAATAAAGCCCACATTCTCTTGCTTCCCGAGATGGTGATGACTGGATATCCGGTGGAGGATCTAGCACTTCGCGCAACCTTTCGTCAGGCCAGCCGGGAAGCGATTAACAAGCTAGCAAGTGATTTAGCGCAAGCCGGCGCCGCGCATCTAGTTGCCATCGTTGGCTACCTCGATGAGAGTGAGAGCCATAAACCGCAGAATGCAGTAGCAGTAATTTATGGCGGCACAGTTGTGGCTCGGTATATCAAGCACCATCTTCCTAACTACGGCGTCTTTGATGAGTTTCGAAATTTCGTTCCGGGCACAGAGTCTCTGGTCATTCGCATTCATGGCGTAGATGTGGGCTTGGCGATCTGCGAGGATATTTGGCGCAGTGTTGGTCCAGTCTCAGAGCTTGCCGCTCGCACCCCAGGTCTCGTGCTTGTACCTAACGGCAGCCCTTTTGAGAGAACAAAAGATGATCTACGGGAGAAATTAGTTCGCGATCGCGCCCGCCAAATTGGCGCGCCATTGGTTTATGTAAATATGACTGGCGCTCAGGATGACTTGGTATTTGATGGTGACAGCATCGTTGCCAACAAAAACGGTGAAGTAGTTGCCCGCGCTCCACAATTTACCGATGGCTTAATGCTGGTCGACTTAGATCTAGAAGCAGGTACATCACAACCCGACGTAGTAATTTCGCAGGAGCCTGTCACTCCCTACAAATCCCTTACTCCGGGAGTTGCCGTTCCTATGGATGAGTTAGCTCAGGTCTGGAACGCGCTGGTTGTTGGACTGCGAGATTATGTTGCAAAAAATAACTTTCCCAGCGTCATAACTGGCGTCTCTGGTGGAATTGATTCATCTCTCACCATGGCTATTGCCGCGGACGCCCTGGGCGCAGAGAAAGTTTTTGGCGTTGCACTTCCGAGCCGTTACTCCTCGGAGCATTCCCTTTCCGATGCCGCCGATTTAGCAAAGCGAATTGGCTTTAACTATCGAGTCATCAATATTCAGCCCATGGTCGACTCCTTTCTCTCCGAGCTCGGCCTCACCGGTCTGGCCGAAGAGAATGTCCAGGCCAGAGTTCGTGGAACCACTTTGATGGGACTTTCTAATCAAGAGGGTCACTTGGTACTTGCCAATGGAAATAAGTCAGAGCTAGCCGTTGGTTACTCCACGCTTTACGGTGATGCCGTCGGTGGATTTGCTCCCATTAAAGATTTATTGAAGAGCGAAGTGTGGGCTTTAGCGAAATGGCGTAACGCCCTAGCTGTATCCAGGGGAGAGGTGGAGCCGATTCCACTTAACTCGATTGCTAAAGAACCATCTGCTGAGTTGCGTCCAGGTCAGAAGGACACCGACTCACTTCCGGATTACCAAACCTTGGATCAGATTTTGCATATCTATATCGAGCAAGATCGCGGAATGGCGGGCGTACTCGAAGCGGGATTTAGCCCGGAGCTAGCAGCGCGTACAATTCGAATGGTTGATGTCGCTGAGTACAAGCGCCGTCAATATCCGCCAGGCACCAAAATTTCATCACGTGCCTTTGGCAAAGATAGACGTTTACCGATTACCTCTGCTTGGCGCGATAAATAAGCCTTGCGGTTCTTGGTCGAATTACCTTAGTATTTGCAACAGGTCACGAGTTCCAGGTTTTAGCCCCGGCTTACTGGACGGCAACCCTCCACCACGGTGGGGTGCTCCGGGTGAAGACCAGGTCAATTGCACAGTGCAATTGGCAAGCGTGGGTCATATAACAATTACCCAACGGTTTTCGCTTTTGCGTTTGCCATTGGAATTTCATATGAACCCCCTTATTTACTGGGAGGTTACACATGTCGTTCGATCTATCTAAATCATCATTTGAAACTCGCCAAATTCATGCCGGCCAAGTTCCAGACCCAACAACTGGCGCAAGAGCGCTACCTATCTATCAAACAACGGCGTACGCCTTTCGCGATACCAAGCATGCCGCCGACCTATTTGGCTTAGCCGAACTCGGAAATATCTATACCCGCTTGATGAACCCAACCCAAGATGCAGTTGAACAACGCATCGCCTCGCTCGAAGGCGGAGTTGCTGCACTTTTGGTTTCATCTGGTTCAGCAGCTACTACCTATGCCATTCAAAACGTAGCCGAGGCTGGCGATCACATTGTCTCCTCGCCAAGTTTGTATGGTGGCACCTACAACCTCTTCCACTACACCTTGAAGAAATTCGGCATCGACGTCACCTTCGTTGAGGATCCATCAGATCCAGCATCATGGCAGGCAGCGGTTCGCCCAAACACAAAGGCCTTCTTCGGAGAGACCATCGCCAACCCAAAGAACGATGTTTTAGATATCGCGGCGGTGGCAAAGGTGGCTCATGAAAATGGCGTGCCATTAATCGTCGATAACACCGTGGCAACACCATTCTTGATTCGTCCAATCGAGCACGGCGCTGATGTGGTGGTGCACTCAGCTACCAAGTTCCTATCTGGCCACGGAAACGCTGTCGTTGGCGCAATCGTTGATTCCGGCAACTTCGATTTTGCGAAGCACGTGGCAAAGTTCCCGGGCTTTAACGAACCAGACCCTAGCTATCACGGTTTGGTCTACGCCCAAGCTTTGGGAGTTGGATCTGCCTTTGGTGCAAACCTCTCCTACATCTTTAAAATTCGACTCACACTTCTTCGCGATACCGGAGCTGCTGTAAGTCCATTTAATGCTTGGCTTTTGGCACAAGGTCTTGAGACGTTATCACTTCGTATCGAGCGACATGTTTCTAATGCCAAAGCTTTAGCAACTTGGCTAGAAGCGCACCCACAAGTAGAGAAGGTCAACTACGCATCACTTCCATCTTCGCCATGGCATTCACTTGCCACTAAGTATGCGCCAAAGGGAAGTGGCTCAGTGCTCTCCTTTGAAATCAAGGGCGGAATTGAATCTGGCAAGAAATTTGTGGAAGCGCTGAAGTTGCACTCACATGTAGCTAATATCGGAGATGTGCGATCACTTGTTATCCATCCCGCATCTACAACTCACTCCCAACTCTCACCTGCAGAACAAATCACCGCTGGAGTCACACCTGGCTTGATTCGTCTCTCAGTTGGACTGGAAGCGATTGAGGATATTAAGGCCGATATCGAAGGTGGTTTCGCAGCAGCGAAATAAAGATGAGCACTGATGTGAATTGTCGCGTCACCGGGGCATGGCTGGAGAGTCATGATCCCGGTGATCGGCTTTTCGCAAAGATTGGAAATGTGGAGTTGGAGTCAGGCGAATTACTTCCTGATGTAACGATCGCCTATCAAACGTGGGGAGAACTTAACGCCAAGGGCGATAACGCGATTCTGGTTAATCATGCGTTGACTGGTTGGTCTGACGTTCCAGGTTGGTGGCCCTCTATGGTTGGGCCGGGTTTGCCACTTGATACCAATAAATATTTCATCATCTGTCCAAATGTGATTGGCGGATGCCAAGGAAGTACTGGGCCGGCTTCACTGGCACCAGATGGAAAGCGCTGGGGCGGTCGATTCCCATCAGTGACGATTCGCGACATGGTGGCGGCTGAATTAGCGCTCACAGATTTACTGGGAATTTCCCATTACATCCTGGCGGTCGGCCCTTCCCTCGGTGGAATGCGATCGCTGGAGTGGGCGATACAACACCCAGATCGCGTCAATGCCATATGCACAATTGGCTCCTCTGCAGTTGCCACCGGCGATCAGATTGGGGCGGCCTCGATTCAAATCCGCGCCATCAAAGTTGATCCAAATTACAACAACGGGGATTTTTATGAGCAACTAGATGGCCCAGTTGAAGGAATGGGTATCGCTCGCCGAATCGCGCATCTGACCTATCGAACCGAGACCGAGATGGATGTTCGCTTTGGTCGAGAGCTGCAAGGCGATGACACTGGCAGATACGCCGTTGAGTCCTACTTGGATCACCAGGCCGAAAAATTGCATAAACGCTTTGATGCCAACACCTATATCGTTTTGACCGAGGCGATGAACTCTCATGATGTTGGCCGAGGTCGCGGGGGAGTTGCTGCCGCCCTAGCTCAAGTCCAGATTCCAGTCGTTGTGGTCTCGATTGATTCTGACCGCCTATTTCCACCCCGGCTTCAAGAGGAGATCGTGGAGTTGGTGCCAACTGCCCAAGAATTGGTGACTGTTAGCTCGCCATTTGGCCATGATGGCTTCCTGATTGATGTGGAGAGCGTGGGCGAGGTCGTGCGGAAGGCTATTTCGATAGGTTTGGCGAAGAACTAGTCCCAAACTTGCTGGTTTACTTAGGAATAAGTCGGCCAGCCGGGGCGTTTGATTGTGCAATGAGCCTGTGGACAAATTATAATATGGGTAAGCAAGTTTCCCTGGTTCCGAAGATGAGCCAGACAAACCAAAGGATGATCTGTGGCTGGAACTAGTGCGCCCAAAAATGGTGCGAAGGCAACAAAGAAGACCGCTGTTAAGAAGGTCGTCGCAAAGAAAGCCGTTGTAAAAAAGGCTGCTGCGAAAAAAGCTGTTGCAAAGAAAGCCGCAGTAAAGAAGGCCGCAACTGGTCCACGCCGTTTTCCTACCAAAGCCGAACTAGAAGAAATGAAGTTGGCTCGCGAAGCTGAAGAACAAGCCAAGGCCGAGAAGAAAGCCGCTGGCCGCAAATTATTTCCTACCAAAGCCGAACTCGAAGCTCGTCGCCTTGCCGAACTCGGTCAGAGCGCGCCAGTTGCTGCGCCAGCTGCCAAGTTGGATAAGAATGGCAAAGCAATTGTTACCAAGATTGATGGCGA
>CAIUHB010000197.1 GCA_903898855.1 uncultured Actinomycetes bacterium
GATTTCCAACAACGTCAAATGAAAGCGTGCATACATGTTTGTAGGTCTTGGAACAGTAATCAACGTTTCGGCGATTGTTGGCGGATCTCTTTTAGGCCTTCTCTTCGGAAGTAAATTTAAAGAGTCGACCCGAGATTTAATCACCTCCACGCTTGGCTTCGTTACGCTGCTAGCGGCAGTGGATTCAATCCGTTCGGTCTGGAATAAAAATTTGTCAGATGCCCTTCCTAAAGGATGGGTCATCTTGGTAATTTTGGCTGCCCTTGTTATAGGCGCCCTCATAGGCGTTGCGTTGCAAATTGAGGAGCGACTGGAAAAAGTTGGAATCAATCTCAAGCGTCGTTTTGATAGCCACGGCACCAGCCCATTTGTAGAAGGCTTTGTCTCCTCCTCACTGCTATTTGTGATCGGACCAATGGCAATTATGGGTGCAATCAGCGATGGTATGCATACGGGCATATCGCAATTGACCTTAAAAAGTATTCTCGATGGAATTACCTCAATCGCATTCGCGGCAAGTTTGGGCTGGGGAGTAGCAATGTCTGCGATTCCGGTCGGTATCTATCAACTGGCGTGGACCGGAGTCGGTTTCGCACTCGGAAGTGTCCTTGCTGATTATCAAATTCAAGCGATGACTGCTGTGGGTGGAATCTTGCTCTTGGGTATCTCATTTAGATTGATAAAAATCGCAATGATTCGAGTTGGAACCCTCTTGCCGGCCCTCTTCCTTGCCCCACTCTTTGCGCTGATAGTTCATCAGTTTAAGTAAGAAGGATTCGGATAAAATACTAATTAAAGGGGAGTGGCTCGAGCGCTCCGGATCGTGAATTTCGGGCAGTCACTTTTCTCATATGGTGGCGCCGGCAAAGAACCTCATAGGTAACTTCGGCTCCTGCAGCGACATCTCCCACTACAACCTGTTCACCTTCGGTAACCATAACCCCGCCAATGGTTCGTGCGTTATGAGTTGCACGGGCACCACACCAGCAGAGCGCCTCTACCTGAAGGGTCTGAACTCGATCGGCAAGCTCCACAAGTCGCGCAGAGCCCGGGAATAGTTCAGTGCGAAAGTCGGTAAGGATTCCAAAGGCAAAGACATCAATTCCAAGTCCATCGACAATTCGCGCAAGTTGCTCGATCTGTGAAGGCTTGTAAAATTGGGCCTCGTCGCATATTACAAAATCGACTCGGTCACCTTGCGAGAGAGTTTCGACGACAAACTTATGCAGATCAATCTCTTCGTCTACCTCGATTGCCTGACTCTGGAGTCCCAATCGTGATGAAATTTGTCCGCGCCCAGCTCGATCTTTATTGGTGAATATGAGACCGGTGCGGCCTCGACTTTTGTGGTTGTGTGCAGTTTGGAGGGCCAAGGTGGACTTGCCGCTATCCATTGTTCCGCAGTAGTAAATGAGCTCAGCCACGCAGGTATCTAACCATGAAAGAGTTACTGGTGTCCGAACGGGGACTTGAACCCCGAAGCCCTTGCGGGCACTAGCACCTCAAGCTAGCGCGTCTGCCAATTCCGCCACCCGGACGAGTGAAGAGCGTTACTTTATCAAGGTTTAGGCTGCGAGCCAAAAGCCAGAAAAGAAAGTGATTTATACGGCAAGATTGGCGTATGACTCAATACAGCCCAGCAACTATTGCGGCCTTGCCGAAAATAGAACAAGAGACAATCTCACTTTGTCAGGAGCTTATTCGTATTCCTAGCGTCAATTTTGGCGAGGGCAAGGGCGATGAGAAGGCGGTTGCTGAGTATGTAGTTTCAAAGTTGGCGGAGGTTGGAATCGAATCTGAGCTCATAGAGACTGGTCCAAACCGTTTCAATGTAGCAGCAAAGATTGCCGGTTCTGACCCCGAGCGACCTGGTTTAGTTCTACACGGACACCTCGATGTTGTTCCAGCTAATGCTGATGATTGGTCAGTTGATCCTTTTGGCGGCGCCATCAAAGATGACTATATCTGGGGTCGCGGCGCGGTTGATATGAAAGATATGAACGCAATGATTTTGGCCGTTGTCCGAGAGTGGGCGCGAACGGGGTACAAGCCACCTCGGAATATTTTATTACTCTTCTTCGCAGATGAAGAGGCTGGCAGCGTATTTGGTTCGCGTTGGTTGGTTAAGAATCGTCCCGAACTCTTCCATGGTTACACCGAAGCGGTCTCTGAAGTCGGAGGATTCTCGGTCACAATGACTGGTGGGCATCGCCTCTATTTCGTTCAAGGCGCCGAAAAGGGAATCCAATGGATGAAACTCACCGCAAAGGGTGATGCCGGACATGGATCATTTATTAATAACAACAACGCAGTAACGAAATTGAGTGCTGCGATAGCTCGGATCGGCTCTCATATCTGGCCTCAACTTGAGACTAAAACCGGAGCAAAGTTCTGGAGCAAAGTAGCCGAATTAGCTGGCGAGAAGTACGACCCAAGCAATGTTCGGCCATTACTCAAGCACATTGGCGGGGCGGCACGAATGATGGGTGCAACCATCCAAAATACCGCCAACCCCACAATGCTTGAAGCTGGATATAAAGCCAACGTCATTCCTGGTACAGCCTCGGCAGTCGTTGATGGTCGTTTCTTGCCAGCATTTGAGGAAGATTTAGTGAAGACCATACGTGAATTGGCTGGAGATGAGATTGATGTCGAACTCCTAGTTCGCGATATTGCGCTAGAAGTAGATTTCGCAGGTCCAATTGCCGATGCGATGGTGCGTGCTCTTAAGGAGTTTGACCCAGAAGCGATTCCAGTTCCTTATGTAATGAGCGGTGGCACTGATAATAAGGCGCTATCAGCGCTCGGCATTGTCGGTTATGGATTTAGTCCACTTCGCTTACCGGAAGATTTAGATTTCTTCGCTCTCTTTCACGGCGTTGATGAGCGAGTTCCCATTGATGGACTTCTCTTTGGCGTTAAGGTTTTGAAATCATTCCTTGAGCAGGCTTGAGGCTGAAACCTCATCTAACGCTTCTCGCACTTGTGGCGGCAGGACAATTTCTTCGACGGTAAGAATTCCACGAAGTTGTGCTGCGGTACGAGCGCCTACGATTGCACTTGCAACTCCTTGACTATCTCTCACCCAAGCTAATGCAACCTCAATCGGTGAGAATCCCAAGCCTTCGCCAGCCACGCAAACTGCCTCAACGATGCTTCGGCTTTTCGCATCCATATATGGAGCGACAAAATCGGAGAAGTGCGGACTAGCTCCACGAGAATCTGACGGATTTCCTGATCTGTATTTTCCGGTTAAGACACCACGCCCCAGCGGAGACCAAGCAAGAAATCCCACCCCCATCTCACTTGTGGCGGGGAGTACCTCTCGCTCGACGCTTCGATTTAATAACGAGTATTCGTTTTGCAGAGAGGAGATGTTCGCCTTTCCAAAGAGTGGGTTTTGCAGCGTTGCAGAGCGGGCTAACTGCCAACCATTGAAATTTGAGAGTCCGACATAACGGACGCGACCAGAATTAACTGCGATATCAAGTGCACTCAAGGTCTCCTCTAGCGGAACCAGTGAATCCCAAGCGTGAACCTGCCACAGATCTAAGTAATCCGTCCCTAAACGAGCGAGTGATTTGTCGAGGTCGGCCAAGAGTGAGGTTCGAGAATTGCTCACTACCCGTTCGCCGGTAGCGAATGAGATACCCGCCTTGCTGGCGAGAATAATTTCATCTCTAGCGATGAGGGTTCCTAAAAAGCCTCCTATAACCCGCTCGCTATCGCCATCGCCGTAAACAGCTGCGGTATCAATAAAAGTGCCACCGGCATCGACAAAAGATTTTAGTTGATCTGCGGCTTCGAGCTCATCCGTATCCCTGCCCCAAGTCATGGTTCCGAGGCCGAGGCGCGAGACTTTCAGTCCCGAGTTGCCTAGATATCTGCGCTCCATGTCTCGACCCTAGCAAGTCGGCCCTTCAAATCTCGGTAACCTTCTCTCATGTCCACCGGTAGTTCAGAGAAAGTCATCGATCTCTACCTGCTTCGACATGGCCATTCGACTGCAAATAACGCGGGAATTTTGGCTGGACGAGATAACACGGTCCATCTCACAGCCAAGGGCTTGGATCAGGCGGCTCAAGTTGTGAAGCCGCTCGCCGAACTTTCACTAACCGAAATTTATACAAGTCCAATTACGCGCTGCCGAGAGACACTTCAACCGTTAAGTAAAGCGATCGCACTAAAACCCATCACTGATAAGCGTTTGATTGAGATGGATTACGGGAGTTGGTCGGGGAAAAAGTTAAGTAATTTGGCGACCAAGCCCTTGTGGCGTGAGATTCAATCCCGACCAAGCACGGTGAGATTTCCGGAAGGGGAGTCATTCCTGGAGATGGTCGCTCGAATATCTGATTTCTTTGATTTCATCAATGCTGCGAGCAAGCGGTCTAGAGCGCTACTCATCTGTTCGCATGGGGATGTCATAAAAGCTATGGTGGCACATGCTCTTGGACTTCACATTGACCAATTTCAACGCCTCGTTATTGATCCCGCTTCCATTAGTCATATTCGCCTTTTAAAGAATGGATTGACTCTCGTAAAATCAAATGACACCTCGCATCTTGCGCCAAGTAAGAAGAGTAAAGTTGACCGAGCAATTCTTGGTGGCGGTGCGGGATGAGTAGATTAGTTTTTAGCCATGAGCAACCAGAACGTTTCACTGTAGGAACCGTCGGAGTTCCCGGAGAGCGAGCTTTCTTTATCCAGGTAAGTTCCAGCCAAGGTCTAAATACAATTGCAGTCGAGAAGGGTCAAGTAGAAGCCCTTTCGATTCGCCTGCGAGATTTACTTGTAGACCTTCGACGAGGTGGACTTGCCTCACTAGATGAGCTATCGCTTCCGCCAGTTGTTGATAACGCGCAATTAGATTTTCCCATCGAAGAGGATTTTCAAGCGGGGGTCATTGGATTTACCTGGGAGGCCTCCACCCAACGTGTGATGATTGAGTTACAGGCTTTAACAGAGATGGCTGATCAAGAGTTATACGGTGTTGACTCAGACTTAGGAGATATCGAGGATCCACCAGACCTGGTCAGGGTTGCTCTTCGCCTCTATCAAATTCGCGGCTTTATTGAACGAGCCGAAGCCGTCGTCAGTTCTGGTCGTCAACCATGCCCATTCTGTGGACTGCCGATCAATGTAGATGGACACCTCTGTCCGAGGGCCAATGGATATCGACGTTAAAGCACTTCACGATTCAGAGTTAGAAGTAGTTGGCCGCTTAGTCGATGCTTCAAATGCAACTCTCTTATGCAATCTAGCGGGGCGCAATCTGCAGGTAATTTATAAACCGATTCTAGGTGAGAAGCCGCTATGGGATTTTCCCGATGGCAATCTGGCTCATAGGGAAGTAGCCTCTTATTACATCAGTCAGATCGCCGGGTTTGATCTCGTGCCTCTTACCATTTTACGAGATGGCCCATACGGAGTTGGTTCAGTTCAATTATGGGTAGATGTTCCGGATGAATTTGATCCAGTAACTTTTGGTCAGTCTCGTGATCCACAACTAGCCACAATGGCTGTTTTTGATGCGGTAGTCAACAATACCGATAGAAAGTACGGCCATCTCTTGCAGGACGCCAACGGAAAACTTTATGGCTGCGATCACGGCGTGACCTTACATAGTGAATCAAAACTGAGAACGGTACTTTGGCAGTTTGCGGGGGAGCAGATACCGCCTGCACTCATGAATCAATTAGAGCGACTCACATCACACCTCGACGACGGTTATTTGAAGACTCTTATTACCGACGAGGAGATTGCGGCGCTTTATCAACGAATATCTGCGCTTATTGAAATTGGCTGCTTCCCATATCCATCCAGTGATTGGCCAGCGGTTCCTTGGCCCCCTTTTTAACATCACGAGAGTTAGTATTTGGCCATGATTAGTTGGCCCGATGTAGCGATACCTCCACTGGAGCCCAATTTTCGACTCCCTGACTTGCGAGTGAAGGCGAGCTCCGGTTTAGAGACCTTATCTGGTTCCGATAATTTCACTCTCTACGTTTGTGGAATTACGCCTTACGACGCTACTCACCTTGGTCATGCAGCGACGTATCTCACTTACGATTTGATTCAGCGTTATCTTTTGGCGCAAGGCAGAAAAGTAATTTTTGCCGAAAATGTAACTGATATAGATGACCCGCTATTCGAGCGAGCAAAGCGCGATAATTGTGATTGGCAGGAGCTGGCAACCAGCCAGATAGACCTTTTCAGGTCTGATATGAGCGCACTACATATACTTCCACCGGAATCATTTATTGCCGTTACAGAAGTTATTCCTCTGATAATTAGTTGCGTCGAAACCCTTATGCGTAAGGGCTTTGCGTACAAAGTTGAGCAAGATATCTATTTCGACATCAAGAATTTCAAGTCTCGACTTCCTGTCTCGGAGGCAGAGGCTCGCGTCATATTTGCAGAACGCGGCGGAGATCCAGAACGGCCTGGAAAACGGGATCCGCTTGATCCTTTACTCTGGCTGGCGCACAGAGAAGGGGAGCCAGAATGGGCGGCCTCATTTGGTTCCGGTCGACCTGGCTGGCATATTGA
>CAIUHB010000198.1 GCA_903898855.1 uncultured Actinomycetes bacterium
AGGAGTTACGACGACTCCACCTATTGATTCAATACCAGCGCGAATCTCTTCATGAAGTGGTGTTACGTAGTTATAGATATTGTGAATTCCTACTTCAAGCAATAGCTCAAGTCCGGCAGCTGCAGGATAGAGCGAAGGAATGGGGGGAGTCCCGGACTCAAATCGACGAGCATCCTTAGCAGGATCGTATGAGTGAATATCCATGGCGAAGATATCGCGAGCAGCGAACCAACCGGTGGTTGTTGGGATGAGGTGTTTGGTAGTTGATTCGCGAGCGAACATAAATCCAATGCCTGGTACGCCCAGCATGTACTTAAGTACTCCACCAACTAGGAAATCTGCTTTTAAAGTGGAGAGATCGATGGGGACTGCGCCAACACCTTGGTAGGCATCGACCAGGACGAGCGCTCCCTTTTTATGAGCAGCTTCGATGATAGGTTCAATTTCGGTCATAGTTCCGTTGCGGAAACAGACGAGTGTTACTGAAACAATCAGCGTCTCATCATCGATTGCATTAATAAGCGCGCTCATATCAACGGTGAGATCTTGCTTGCTAGGAACGTGTACGACCTTCGCGCCGCGGCTCTCTTGTGCGTGCCAGATCTGACCGATAGTTGGAAATTCATTCTCGGTGGTGACGATCTTATTTCGCTTGCCGCTGAAATCTAACGCCGAAGCTAATGAAGCGACTGCTGCTGAAGTAGAAGTGGTTACTGCCATCTCGGCAGCTGGAACGTTGAAGAATTGTGCGAGTAGTCCGCGAACTTTCTCTTGGTGGCCAGCCCAATCGCCCCAAGCAGAACCGTTGAGCTCCATCGTCTTGAGATAGGTGCCAAAGCTGGCGCGTACCGAATCGGCGAGTGCGCCCTGGGAGCAGGAGTTCATGTAGGTGACATTGTTAAAGACGGTGAATTGATCGCGATAGATCTTTGCTAAATCTTTTACCTCTGTATTAGCGGCCAAGATATGCCCTCCGTAGTTCCTCATGGCCAGCGAGTTCGCTAGCTGCTCCTTCCAGAACAATACGCCCTGTCTGAAGTACATAACCTCGGTCTGCAACCGAGAGCGCCATATTGGCATTTTGCTCAACAATTAACATTGATATGCCTTGAGCATGCAATCCAGCAATCATTTCAAAGCTCTGCTCAACCAATCGAGGCGAGAGACCCATGGAAGGCTCATCCATCAAGAGCAAACGCGGACGAGACATCAATGCGCGACCAACGGCAACCATCTGTTGCTCGCCGCCGGAGAGTGTTCCAGCGAGTTGGCTTTGGCGATCCTTCAATTTTGGAAAGAGTTCAAAGACGCGTTCGAGATCGACTGGATCAGCCTCGCCACGAACGTATGCACCAATCTTTAGATTCTCAAGCACCGTCATTGGACCAAAGAGACGGCGGTTTTCAGGTACAACTGCGATTCCCATTTTGACGCGAACCGATGTTGATTTCTTGGTTACATCTTCGCCAGCGAAGGTAATTTTTCCTACTTTTGGCGAGACCATTCCAAGTGCGGTCTTGAGTGTGGTGGATTTGCCGCAGGCATTGCCACCGAGCAAGCAAACAAGTTCGCCCTCATTAACGTGGAGCGAAACCTTTTGCAGAATATGAATCGCACCGTAGTAGGTATCGACTTCTTCTAGCGTTAATAGTGGAGTCATTTGCGATCCGCCGATCCTTTTCCTAGATATGCCTCAACTACATCGGGATGTGTTGCCACGCTATCGAAATCTCCCTCGGCAATCTTTACGCCATGATCAAGTGCGATAACGCGATCGCTAATGCCTTCAACCACATGCATATCGTGTTCGATGACCAGGATGGTGAGTTCCTTTTCGGCGCGAAGTCGGCCAATCACATCGGTAATTTCCTGAGTCTCTTTTGGATTCATACCTGCAGCTGGCTCATCCAGAAGTAATACCTT
Organism: uncultured Actinomycetes bacterium; assembly: GCA_903898855.1. Next base: position 1,924 of record CAIUHB010000198.1, read on the forward strand.
CGGATTTGTTGCAAGCGCGCGAGCAATCTCAAGGCGACGACGGTTGGCGTAAGAGAGTGAATATGCAGGTTGATCCCAGCGATATCCAGTGAGGCGAGATCCAAAGAAGTTCAGGAGCTCTTCTGCTTTCTCACGTACAGCTCGCTCTTCTCGCCGGCTAGCTGGCAGGCCAAGGGCAGAGGAGAAGATATTGGATTTGGTTTGAGCGTACGTTGCTGACATTACATTCTCAATAACTGACATATTGAGGAAGAGGCGAACATTCTGGAAGGTACGTGCAATTCCCAGGCGGTTTACATCAGCTGGATCTTGGCCACCAATGGACTTGCCATCAAGCAGAACCTCACCTGATGTTGGGGTATAAATGCCAGTAACAACGTTGAATAGCGTTGTCTTTCCGGCACCATTGGGACCAATAACGCTAACGATTTCACCTTTATTTACGGTGAGATCGAGTTCGGTGAGTGACTTAAGCGCACCGAACTGCATCGAAACTTTCTTTAGCTCTAACATTACAAAACCTCCACTCGGGCTTTACCCAGGAAGCCTTGTGGCCGCACAATCATCATTACTACCAACATGGCGCCGATGATGAGCTGGCGAGTTGTGCTGGCATCTGCCACTAAACGATCTTCCCAAAGGAAGATGGCGATATAGGCGATGAATGGAAGCAACCACGGCTTAATAGTTTCGTGTGCGATGGAGTAATAGGCGACCAAGGCAACGAGTGCAATGAAAGCCATATTGCCCCAGACGATTCGATTCGCTGGAAGTACGAGCCAATATTGCAGCGCCTTACTTACTGGTGCAATGGCCCAAGTTTTGGTTGGGGTAGTTGTTAGGTGCGAAAGATTGAAGAGCGCCTTCACCAGATAGCCGATGAGAACAAGTCCACCAAGATTGATTGCAAATTTCTTCCAACTCTTTCCGATCACTGCAATCGTGACAAGTAATACCGCAAGGAAAAGGAATTCGCTGTAGTTCTGAACGCGCAGAATTTCGGGCAGTACTGACATCACAAAGGCGCCAATAATCGAACCAGGGATGCTGCCGCTGCCACCCAAAATCACAGCCGCGTAGATCAAGGTAAGGAGTGGTATATCAAAGCCGTTGATAAATACCGCGCTTTGGATACCGGCGAAAATCGCTCCAGCTAAACCGGCAATCGCAGCGCCTACGACAAAGGCGAGGGTTTTGAGGTTGTTGACCTTGATACCCATAGATTGTGAAGCTAGTGGATCTTCGCGAATGGTTCGCCAGGCGCGACCCACGCGAGTGCGGTCGATGCGGACGATCGCGATTAGAAGCAGCGTAAGCACGACAACCAATAACCAGTAGTAGTCAGTGGTTGATTTAAATGCATGTCCGAATAACTTAAATGGATCAAGTCCAGGAATTCCATTTGAACCGCCGGTGATATCCGTTGAATCAGTATGGCCTGGGAAGGTGATGGAGTCGGAGGAGAGAACTAATTGAATAAAGATTTGACCAAAGAAGAGAGTAACGATGGCAAGATAATCGCCAAATAATCTGCGCGAAGGCAAACTGACTAGATAGCCAAGAAAAGCAGTGGCTAAAACAATGGCTGGCACAGATAGATATGTAGGCCAATGTTGGTTGAGTTGAGAAGAAGAGGTAAGTGCATATCCATATGCGCCAAATCCGTAGAAAGCGACAAAGCCAAGATCGAGTAGACCAGCAAAGCCCATCACGATATTGATACCTAAGGTCATCATTAAAAAGACGCCAAGGTTTGAGGCGATACGGAGCAAGTAGAGGTTATGGACAAAGAGGCCAAAGACAATCGCGGCTAGACCAAGTGCGGAGTAACGAACGCGATTAGATACGCGTTGATTGAGTAGATCAATAACACCAGGCAAGCCAGCGCGACGCTGTAAACGCTTCTCGTGCTGAGCTACCCATTCGTCGGTACCAATGCCAAGTTTTGAAGTATCTTCACTCATCGCTTATGCCTTCACAATCGCTTTTTTACCGAAGAGGCCGTTAGGACGTAACAACATCACGGCGATCAAGAGAATAAATGTATAAAAATCTGAGAAGTTGGTGGAGAGATATCCCTGGGTTAAGGATTCAACGACACCGAGGAGAAGTCCGCCGGCCATGGCGCCAGGGATGGAGCCAATGCCACCAATAACTGCCGCAGTAAATCCCTTTAGGCCAGGTACGAAACCCATACCGTTTGAGACGCCGCGAAGAAGTAGACCGTTCATAACTCCAGCAGCTCCAGCAAGTGCTGCGCCAACAAAGAAGGTCCAACGGATTACTCGGTCAATATCAATACCCATCATTACCGCAGCATCGCGATCTACTGCAATCGCACGCATTGCCCGGCCAACTTGAGTCTTATTGACCCACTTGGAGAGCGCGAACATAAGGAGCATCGCAAGGACTAGTACTGCGAAGCGAACTGAGTCGATATTGATGCTTCCGATAGAGAAGCCGGCAGTTGATGGAATAAAAGAGGAGGTGTCGTATGAACGGACATTTGCCGAGAAGATAAGGAGCGCAGCATTTTGCAGAAG
>CAIUHB010000199.1 GCA_903898855.1 uncultured Actinomycetes bacterium
CGCCTTTTTGAACTTCGCGATGTGTTGTGCACGATCGGCGTCGCTCGAACCAAATGGAATTAAATCGTCATCATGAAAAGTCACGCCATACGCGCCGCGTGAAGCGAGCTCATTAACGGTGCGGACTGGGTCTAACGCAGCACGTGTTGCGTCACCGAATGGGTCGCGGGCTTGCCAGCCAACAGTCCACAGACCAAAAGTGAATTTATCTGACGGCTTTGCTTCTAATGCCATGTGAGTGCTCCTCGACGGTTCAATGACAAGCTCAGTTTGTCTTGTGCGGGAACTTACTTTAGCCTTCTCTTATCTCCAGCGGGAGTGGTGAAATGGCAGACACGCAGGTCTTAGGAACCTGTGTCGTAAGACGTGTGGGTTCAAGTCCCACCTTCCGCACCAGAGTTCAGTAGCGTCGGTGAATCTCGTTATTTAGATTATTGCTTCGCAGCAGCAATAGCGGCGTCACGTGCTTGTTTTGCGGACGCGAGATTTGCTTGAAATAACTGCTTCAGTTGAGTGAATGACGCTTTGTATGCATCACGAGCTGACTTAACAGCCACCTTGTCGGTCGGTGTGGCCAAAATTTCTTGATCCCGCACTGCAGCTGCGTCAGCGACCGCACGGTCAAAAGACGATTGAGCTTGGGCCACTGCGGCTGCATACGCATCGTTCGCGGCTTTGATAGCAAGACTGACTTTGTGCCCAGATGAATGTGACCGTGCCTGGGCCGAGGCAGTCACTTGTGGGGTTGGTGTGGCAGACGGTTGTGTGTCTGCGCTTGCTCCCGCGGCGCTGATAAGCGCACAGGTGAAAGCAACGGACGATGCTGCAACTAATCTGCGCATGCCAGCCTCCACATTCTGTCGGGGCAGAACCCCACATCTTCTCCCTGAATTATGGCAGGAGCGGGATTGGTTTGCTAACCGAGGCTCTACTACTGTGACATCGTGGCGAGTTATGCGGAACGTGCGCGGCCCAAATCGCGCGTGAGTACGCTCATTATCTTCGGATCGTTGATCACTGGTTTATTGCTGGGAACGGCGCCCCAGGGACAAGCCGAGACCTATCAAACGGGGTCGTTGATTCAACTAAAAGTACCCAGTCCTGAAAAGGATTACCCGATACGTAACGTATGGGTCTGGACTCCCCCGTTAGGAAACCTTGATCGAGACACCTTGCCGGTTGTTTATATGTTGCATGGCTGGCCCGGCTCCCCGCAATCGGTGTTAGCCGCCGTTGCCAAACCATTAGCAACCGCATTCGCTGCCGGCGCCAAACCTTTTATCGCGGTATTCCCTGATGGAAATGCCAAGACCCACGTGGATTCTGAGTGGGCTGACTCTTCAGATAAAAAAGCAATGATTGAAACGTGGATAACGACTAACCTCATTAGCGCCGTTGAAGGTTCACACATTCGTCCGAAAGAGGCCCGCGCCATCATGGGCTTCTCCATGGGTGGTTATGGCGCGGCAATCATTGGCCTTCATCACCCTGATTTATATTCACAAATCATTCCGATCTCTGGGTACTACGTCATCGACGATCTCACGGGCGCATTTGTTGGTAAAGATAAAATCGCTTTTCAATCGCCCGTTAATTACTTAAGCGCTGCCCACAACTTTCGTTGGTTCTTAGCCGAAGGTCAGAACGACCCCACTGCACTCATTCATGGGCAGGCAACTAGTTGGTGGACCAAACTGAACAAGCTCGGCGTGAAAGCGACTCTCAACCTGCCGCCGGGCGGACATTCATTCGCACTTGTCACCAGCCTGATGACTCCGATGGCTAAATGGCTGACATGGCCATCAACCGCGGATCAGCCGTTGCCGCCTGTCACACAGCCGACCGACACCTCATCGCTCCTCGCTCCGTCGGCTTCCCCAGGGGCATAACCCTCACCCATTCGCGTGGATATCCGCGACTTTCACCAATTCTCTCCGCCCCATAGAATCGCCTTGTTGCAGCGGGCAGTCGTCGCGCTGAAGTAAAGATACGAATGGGGAAAACAATGAGCGAGAAGAACTTTCTCTCATGGGTTGGTTTCAAAGGCGAAGAAGAGACAGCGCCGAGCGGAAACGCGGTTGAGCGTATTCGCCAACTTGAAAGCCAA
>CAIUHB010000200.1 GCA_903898855.1 uncultured Actinomycetes bacterium
ATCACGGTGATGATTACCCTTGCTTCACTTACCTTCTTCCCACTCATGTTCCTCAAATCTTTTGGTTATGCAGGAATAAGCGTGGTCGCGATGGCAATACTTACTGCCCTTCTTCCATTCCCTGCGATCCTGGCACTTATTGGAAAGCGTATTGATAAGTACGTAGTTCGAAAGAGTGCGATTACGCCAAAGGCCGATGGCCGATGGGCACAAACCGCACGTTTTGTGATGAAGCGACCAATACCTGTTGTACTTGTTTCGCTAATCGTTCTAGGTGTTATAGCCGCACCAATTCGCAACATTGTCTTCTCGCAGGCTGATGCCCGAGTTATGCCCGCTTCTTCACCACTCGCAATTGCGAATGCGATGGCGACCACCGACTTCCCTGGCCAAACTGGGAATCCAGTTGAATTTGTGATTCCAAATGGAACTGCGCAATCCACAAGTATTACCGCATACCAAAGTGCAATCGCGAAGGTAAAAGGGATTGTTGCAGTTAGCCCGGAACAAATTGTGGGCAGCGCAGTTAGATTCTCAGCTATACATTCTATGAATCCGCGAACAAATGAAGCGGAAGCGATGATTAAGGTCATTAGGTCGCTGCCAGCACCAAAAGGAACGCTAGTCGGTGGAGTGGCAGCGGATTACACAGATACCCAAGATGGAATTGCGCAAACTCTTCCGTGGGCATTTGGTTGGATAGCACTGGGCGTTTTGATCTTGCTCTTCCTCTTTACTGGTTCCATCATCTTGCCAATCAAGGCTGTCATACTCAATATTCTTTCGCTTGCGGCGATGATGGGCGCGCTTACTTGGATATTTATTGATGGTCATATGAGCTGGCTCGTTGGTTCATTTACCAACACGCACGCAATCGATACTTCAATGGTGATTTTGGTTTCTGTTGTCACCTTCGGACTATCGATGGACTACGAAGTCTTCCTACTTTCTCGAATCAAGGAAGAACATGAATCAGGCCTGAAGAATGTTGATGCAGTTGCAACTGGACTTCAAAGGTCAGCTCGAATCATTACAGCTGCGGCACTCCTGCTTGCAATAGTCTTTGCCGCCTTCATCACCAGTGGCGTCACCAATATCAAGACTCTTGGCTTTGGTGTTGCCTTTGCCATCTTGCTCGATGCCTCGTTGGTTCGAGGACTTCTCGTACCCGCGCTTATGCGTCTCTTCGGAGAGCGCAACTGGTGGGCGCCTAAGTGGATGAAGAAGTTCACGATCAATCATTAGTAATTTTGATTTTGACTAGTGTAACTTCGAAATTTAGATGTGAGGCAAAAGAGAGTTTCAATACTCTCCTATTGAGCCTGCATTAAACTAAAGGTATTTTCATTTAAGTGTTAGCACTTATATAAAAGGATTTTAGGAGTTCTGCCTAGTCATTTGAGGTGAACAGGCTTACAGTGAATTTAACAACGCCAACTGGCGCTTCGTGATTCATTATGAGAATCGATTAAGAGATGAAAAGCAAACGTAAATTCGTTCTCCCTATTTCCAAGCTTCTGCTCTTCTCCGCAGTAGCAGCACTTTCTATCGGATATGTGCCTGGTGTTGCTCAAGCAGCGATTGCTCCACTCGATCTCGGAGTGGCATCAACCTATGGAGTGCTTGCGTACTCCACCATTACTAACGCGAACTCAGGATCAGTAACGGGCACCGCAGGAGCCGATGTGGGAATACATGGCGCAACTGGGCCAACCGGAACGCTAACCTATGCGGGCTCTCTCTATTTATCACCTACCTCAGATACAGCACTCGCAGCTGCAACATCAGCGCTTTCGATTGATCGGGGCGGGACATTGATCGGGGCCGAATTAGCTGGCACCACGCTTACTCCTGGCGCTTACCACTATGCCTCAGGGCTAGGCATAACCGGAACACTTACGCTTGATGCTCAAGGCGACGCCAATGCTGTCTTCGTCATTCGTGGCGGATCAACTCTCGGAACAGCGGTTGGTAGCTCAGTTGCACTAATAAATGGAGCTCAAGCTTGCAATGTCTATTGGCAAATAGGAAGTTCGGCCACATTAGGTGCAAACTCAACAATGGTCGGCCATCTAATTGCTTACGCTTCCATCTCCACGGAAACCAATACGACAATAAATGGACAATTGCTAGCTACGACTGGCGCGATAACCCTCGGTGGCTCGACAATTGTGAATAACAATTGCACGGCTCCAGTAGTTGTAACGACAACAACTTCGGTTTCAACTCAAGTCTATATTCCTCCTGTATATGTTGCTCCAGGGACCTTGCATGTGATTAAAAAAGTTGTTAATACCCAACTTGGTATGGCAACAGCCTCTAGCTTTCTAATTCACGTCACCAATGGTGGAGTCGAAATGAAGGGCAGTCCTGCTGCTGGCGTTGGCGGAATTGGATCTTCTTACACGCTTCCTCCGGGCACCTACTTACTCTACGAAACCCCAGCCACTGGGTATCGAGGTGTTTGGAGTGGTTCTATTTCAGCCGGCGGTGAAGTAATTGTTCATTCAGGCGAATCAGTAACTGTGACCAGAACTAATTTCGATTACGGAAATGCGGTTATCCCGCATGCAATTGCCGTACCCGATACTTCTGTTGCAACGCCACCTGTGACGCCAACTCCAACTACTAATGGAGGGAAGCTTCCCAATACCGGAGCACCATGGGGTAATTCGCTGCTCTTGGGAGGATCACTCATCCTTCTTGGTGGCATTGGTTTTGGAGCTCGAAAGTACATCCACAACTAGTTAAACCATGAAACCCATCGTTTCACGCATTATTGCAACCCTCTCCGCCATGGCTTTGGCGGTCGGGGTTGCAATTGGCGGATACACGCTTATATCTATGAGAACTTCGTCGATAGAGCAGAGCAAGAGTTATCTGCCAACGGCCCAAAAGGACTGGAATAAGGAAGCTCGGTTAGGTGTAATCCAGAGCAAGACAGAGCCCGCAGGTACCTTTTTAGGAATTATTTCGATCCCATCAATCAATAAGAGTGTAAACATTTTTCAAGGAACGACCAATAGCCAATTAGCCAAAGGAGTTGGGCACTTTATCCAAAGCGTGATGCCCGGAGTGGCTGACAATTCGGTCTTAGCGGGTCATCGAGATACAGTCTTTTCTCACTTAGGGCTGGTAAAAATTGGTGCCTACCTTGTTGTAACAGTGCAATCTGGTACATATATTTATCAAGTTAACAAGATTCGTATTGTTGATAAGAATGATTTAACTGTAATAGTGCCAACAAAAGTGGCTACATTAACTCTTTCCACTTGTTATCCATTTATCTTTTTTGGAAATGCTCCAAGGCGATACATAGTCAGCGCAGTGCTCATAGATTTAAATAATGGGGCAGCTAATTCAACTCTAGATACAACAACTAATATAAATTTATAATTACTAATTAACGGATTACAGTGCTAAAGTGAAAGTAGATTAATTACGGCGTTCGAGCAAATAGCTCATTGAAGGGCGATCGTATTTAGTTCATTAGGAATACATCATGGAAAATAAAGAGACTGTTCACGAGCACTTAAATGCAGCAAAAGAATCCGTAAAAAGTGCGGCCGAACTAGTTGTTGAAAATGCAACTTCTGGCGTGAAAGAGACCGTAGGAAATATTGCGGCGTCAATTAGTGAAACTGCAGATAAAGTGCATGATCATGTAACAAAAGCAGAAACAGTAACTAAGTAATAAAAGAATCTGCGGAATAGGCAGATCATGACACATCAGTCCGTATCTAAGGTAGCCACATTTCTTATCACGAGTTTGATATTTGGTGTGGGCCTCTTCTCCATTCAGAGTTACGCAGCTACGGCAAGTGACATCACGCTTGGAACTGCATCACGCTATTCCCTTGTTTCAGGCGGAGTCATTGTCTTAGGCGCCGCTCAATACTTTTCTGGAGATTCATCGCCTATTGGTGCATCCGCTGGAGCAGCTCTGAGTGGAGCAAATCTTGAAGATCTGGCCGCTGCCGGCATGAGTAGCTTTGAGAACAATACGGAGACCGCAATAGCCGCATTGGCCGATGTTAATACCGCACTCGCAGCATTAAATCTGCTTACCGGCACGCCATGCTCCTCGGAGATCGGCGGGCAGACCTTCTCTCCCGGAATCTACGATGATCCAGCCGGGGTGGCCTTAGCAATTTCTGGGCCAGTCACGCTCGATGGCCATGGTGATTCCAACTCGCTCTTTGTTTTCCGAACAACTGTGGCACTTAACGTAGCTGCAGATTTAACAATCTCATATGTAAATGGTGCACAACCATCAAATATTTACTGGACGATAGGAACTGCTTTAACTATAGGTGCGGCCACTTCCATCCCTGGAAACTTTATATCGAATGCTGCGATCACCACTGGCGATTCCACAACTGTGTTTGGCTCACTCCTTGGACTTGGCGCAATTACATTTGGAGCCCGTACTTCAATTATTCATTCTTCACCGTGGGTTGCCCCAATTGTGGTTACCCCACCGGATACTTTCGATACGCCTACGGTTATTGATACGCCAACCGTTATTGATACTTCTACCCCGATCGATACTCCAACTCCTTCTCCAACGCCAACTCCTTCTCCAACGCCAACTCCTTCTCCAACGCCAACTCCTTCTCCAACGCCAACGCCTTCTCCAACTCCGCTCCCAATATCCCTACCTTCACCATCTCCAATTCCAACGCCAACGCCTTCTCCAACGCCAACTCCTTCTCCAACTCCGCTCCCAATATCCCTACCTTCACCATCTCCAATTCCAATTCCAACGCCAACTCCAACTCCAACTCCAACTCCAACACTGCTCCCAATACCGTTACCAACACCTACACCCATAAGAAAGATTTCTGCGATTCCACATTGGCAAAGCCCGACGCCTACTACTTCTTCCCCAGTAATCGTTCCAATTGTTCTTCTCCCAAAGGACTTTATAATCATTCTCAAATCTTCCGAGTTTGAAATTCAATTAAACCAGCTCATTAAAGGTCAAAAGATTTCTGTCAGCTTTGCTTCGACGACGCCATGATTCGCAGAATTCTTATTACTGCGTTCTTCCTCATAAATATGGGGTCCAGTGGAGTCTTTGCCGCAACAGATCCCACCGTCCTATATCAAAGTATTACTGCACAAGAGGCGCTCGATCTCCACTTAGTGATCCCGAGCGATACATTGCCAGGTTACAAAATTTTGGAAATCAAAGTTACTGGAATGGGGCAGGAATCTCGATTAAGGAGAATAGCTTTCTGCAAAGACATTGACGGGGAGATTCATTGGAACAATCTGTGCCAAGGTTTAACTAAATATCAGCCACAGAACATACTTGCCGCTGCCACCAGGCGAGACCAACTTCCAACTTATAACCCACTTTCAGAACCAAAGAAAACCATTGGTACCGCGGTTGTCGCCTTTGCTGCATTGACAGTGGTGACTGCTGCAGGCGGCCTTGTTAATTCAACCCCTAGTTCGCCGAACACTTCAAATAATAACCAGCAGGGTTACCTAGCTCAGGTTTCGCGAGGCGGGGCAATGTTGGTTGGTATTGAGGCCGGTAGAGGCGAAAAGAGAAGACGACGTAAGCGCTCGAGCAGGTTGAGCACCTTCATCATCAAATGGGGAGAGAGAATCTCAGGACCATCTCCGTTAGCCACACGAATTCTCTCCGATGGAAATTACCTTCGAGCAGGAATTGGAAATTTCTCTCTCCTGCTCTACCCAATATCGGCCATAGTTGGATGGTTGGCAACAAGGAACTTGCATCAACAGGCTCTTCCACCATCGCTTCTCTACATATTCGTCATGATGGCAATTGGTGTCGCTGATGCATTAGCGGGAGTGATTGCAGCTACATCCTTTGCAATTTCGATTATCGCTACTGGCCACATCACTAATCTCAATGAAGTATTAACTGTGGTAGGTGTAGCCCTGCTTGCATTCAGCCCAGCGCTTATTGCTGGCGCGTTCAGACCATTGCGAAGAGTCACCAGCGATTTCTCATCTGCCTGGGAACGTGCCACTGACTACTTACTAGCCAGCATTCTTACTGGTTGGGTTATTCAGCAGATAGTCCAGGGTTTACCAGGTCTTGCTGGTCTTCAATTGCCAATTACTGTCCATGCCCGAGTCATTGCACTCGTGGCTGCTGGATTCATCGTCATAAGGTTTGCCGGTGAGGATCTAGCTCTCTACCTTTATCCGATGCGGTTAAACTCACTTGAACCCAATTATTTAGGGCGCAATCCGAGTCAACAACTCCTAGCAACAATCTTTAAGGTGACAGTCTTTGGAGTCATTGCCGGAAAATTTATCGGAATTAATTTCGAATTGTTTATCGGGATTGCACTTTTTGCACTTCCGCTTATTCTGGGAATTTTCGAATCTAAGTTTCCTAAATCCAAAAGTATCCAAAAATGGATGCCTACCGGAATTATTGAAATGTTAACTATGACTTTAGTTGGGTTTCTTCTGACTCTTGCGATTCAAGCACGATATCCAAGTGCCCGCACTTATGTATTAATGAGTTTTTTACTCTTAAGTCTTCCTGGCTTAATACTAAAACTGCTTATTCTCTTTGGAGAGGAAGGAGCTAAGGATTGGCGAATAACTAAGTACGGGCGTCATATTTATCGCATTCTAGGAATAGTTGTCCTTGGCACGCTTATTTATATAGTGCTAAGCGGAATCCTGCTTTCTAATAATGTTTAAGCCAAAGAGCCAGGGAGGGTGATGTCTATCTCGTTCGAGGAGATAGGAACCAGCCTGAGGCACTGCTTTAACTTTTAGAGCTGGCCACCTCGAGGTAGAATCTGGGTGTTGTTATCGGGGTCGATGTAATTTCGAACCGGCGGTTATAGTCCGCGACCCGCACATACCCAATGGGCGGTTGACTCAGTGAAATTCTGAGACCGACGGTCAAAGTCCGGATGAGAGATAACAGCGGAATCGGTGCACCATGTTTATCGATGACGCCTACGCGCATCTCTATGCTCTCTGCCAATCTGGCTTGGGCAAAACTTCGCCAAACCCAAATGTCGCCGCCGCAATTTACGCGGCCGATGGCAAGCTCATTTCTCACGGCATTCATGACCGAACTTCTTCGTTAGACCACGCTGAAGTTCTCGCCATTAAGGCCGCCCGAGAGTTGGCATGTGGCGCAACCATTGTTATTTCCCTGGAGCCTTGTTCGCATACAGGAACAACTCCACCCTGCACAGAGGCAATCATCACTGCTGGCATAGCCAAGGTGATTTATGCAGTCAAAGATCCAAATCCCATTGCGGCAGGCGGCGGCGAGATATTAAAGAGTGCCGGCATCGATGTTGAATTCGTTCTATCTAACAACCTTGAATTTATCCAGCGAGCATGGCTGCACAAAGTGCGTATGAATCGTCCTCGGTTCATTTGGAAAGTTGCAACCACTCTCGACGGCAAAGTTGCGGCTAGCGATGGCACTTCGCAATGGATTACCAGCGAAGAATCGCGCAGTGATGTACAACTACTTCGTTCACAATCAGATGCAATTTTGGTTGGGACTAGTACTGCGCTAATTGATAATCCTCATTTAATTCCGCGTGGATATGACCAGCGGCCAGTGCGAGTAATTTTCGGAGAGCGAGAAATCCCTTCCACCAATAAAGTATTTGATAATCAAGCGCCTACCTTGGTAGTGAAGTCTCGCTCTATTCCCGAGCTGGTAAAGACCTTAAGCGATGAAGGGCTCAATCAAGTACTTGTTGAAGCCGGCCCCACGCTTGGCTCAGAGCTTTTCCGGGAAGGAATTATTGATGAACTCATTACCTATCAAGCTCCAAAGCTTCTAGGCAGCGGCACTAGTTTCCTTAGCGATCTAGGAGTAAAGACTCTTGCAGATGCCTGGAATTTAGAACTCATTTCCTCAGAACAAATTAAGCAAGATATCAAAAGCCATTACCTAGTGAAGGGTAAATAATGTTTACTGGACTTGTTTCTGAATTAGGTACTGTGCAAGCGATAGAACGTGGTGAAAGCTCCGCGATATTTACCATCGGCGCACCAAACTCTGTCACTGGATTAGGAATTGGCGATTCCATTTCGGTCAATGGAACCTGTTTAACTGCTACCTCGATTAGCGGTCAAAGTTTTACCGCCGATGTGATGGTCCAAACTTTATCGCTCACTTCACTTGGCCAACTCGAAGTCGGATCACGGGTGAATCTAGAACTAGCCGCTCAGCTCGATATGCGAATGGGCGGTCATATCGTCCAGGGGCACGTCGATGGAACCGCTCAAGTTGTTCAACTACTTCCTGGCGAAAAATGGGCGCAGTTTGATATCAAGCTCCCAGACCGCCTAATGAAATACATCGTCGCCCAAGGATCTATCGCGCTTGATGGCGTCTCGCTCACCGTTGGATCACTAGATGACTCCACAAATACCGTCACTGTCTGGTTGATTCCAGAGACGCTGGAGAAGACCAATTTGTCGAGGAAAAAGCCAGGTGAGTTAATAAATGTAGAGGTCGATATCTTGGCTAAATATGTCGAGCGCTTAGTAAGTAGAGGGAGCAAAGATGTCGAATAATTTCCAAGCAGCGCTCGAGCGTTATCGGGCCGGTGAATTAATCATCGTGGTCGATGATCTTGATCGCGAAAACGAGGGCGACCTCATGATGCTGGCCGAACACGCGACACCTGAGAAAACTGCATTTATGGTTCGCCACACAACGGGAATTTTATGCGTTGCCATCACAGCAGATCGCGCACACAAACTTCGCCTTCCTTACATGGTGGAGCAGAATCAAGATGTCAGAAAGACCGCATTTACCGTCTCCGTAGATTTGGCAACTGGCATCACAACTGGCGTGAGTGCTGTTGAACGAACTAAGACAATTCGCGCTTTAGGAAGTGGCGATACCAAAGCTGCCGACTTCACGCGCCCCGGACATATCTATCCACTGATTGCCCATAAAGATGGACTCGCAGCTCGCCAGGGACATACCGAAGCAGGAATAGCGCTAGCCGAACTCGTTGGCGGATTCCCCGCATCACTCTTATCCGAGATTGTTGCCGAGGATGGATCGATGGCCCGTGGTGAATCGCTTAAGCAATTTGCCGCTGAACATCAGTTACCGATTATTTCTATCGCTGAGCTCAACGACTACCAGAAGTCGCTACCTGTGCAAGTCAAAAAGCAGAGTTATCCAGAACATGAATTTGAATGGGTTGATATCCAACTTAAAGGCGGAAACTGGAATTTCGCTACCTATCCCTCGCTCAAACATCGTGAGCACGTGGTGATGAAATTCGGAAGTGGCAGCAATACACCGTTAGTTCGCATTCATTCAGAATGCTTCACTGGAGATGTCATGCACTCCCAACGCTGTGATTGCGGCGAACAACTATCCCAATCAATTGCGGCCATAGAGAATTCAGGATATGGCTATCTCATATATATCCGTGATCATGAAGGTCGTGGCATTGGCTTGACCGAAAAGTTGAAGTCATACCTGCTTCAAGATTCTGGAGTAGATACCGTAGATGCAAATATCCAATTGGGTCACGCCGTAGATGCTCGTGATTGGTATGAGGCAATTTCGATTCTTAAAAATCTCAAGCTCACTTCCATCAACTTGCTCACGAATAACCCAGAGAAGGTGGCGATGGTCGCAGGTAGCGGGATAGCCTGCCATCAGATTCCACTTGTGATTCAACCTAATTCATTTAATAAGAAGTATTTAATGACTAAAGCTGATCGCCTAGGACATACATTGCAAGCAGTATCAACTAGTACAGGAGAAGAACTATGAGTGGAAGCGCCCCGGAATTAACTCTGCCAAAATTGCCAAAGGCCAAAGTTGCCATCATCTCTTCATCTTGGCATTTAGATATCTGCAATGACCTAATTGCTGGAGCCAAACGTGCCCTCAAGCTGGCAGAGGTTACAGATATCGAGACTCTTTATGTTCCTGGTTCCTTTGAAATACCACTCGCCGCGCAGAAGGCCTTTGAAAAGGGCTTCGATGCCGTTGTTGCGGTGGGCTTGGTTCTGAAAGGTGAAACTCCACATTTTGATTACGTCTGCCAAGGTGTGACTCAGGGCGCGATAGATGTACAACTTAAATTCTCTAAGCCAATCGGTTTTGG
>CAIUHB010000201.1 GCA_903898855.1 uncultured Actinomycetes bacterium
AGAAGGGTTTCACGTGAAACGGGCATTACATGGGGCTCTTAATTGAGCTTATTGAGCAAGAACAACTACGCAGCGATTTGGGTCTTCTCCCTCAGATTCGCTGGTGAGGCCGATCTCTTGAATGGTGTCATGGATGACTTTACGCTCAAAGGCGTTCATTGGACGGAGCTTGACGTTTACGCCGCTCGCCTTAACCTCATCTGCCACCTCATGGGCAAGCTTGGCTAGTTCGGACTTCTTATCGCCACGGAAATTATCAATATCAAGCATGAGGCGTGAGCGCTCACCAAGGGAGGTTTGAACAGCTAAACGAGTCAGCTCCTGGAGGGCATCTAAAACCTCACCGCGCTCGCCAACTAGATGGCCAAGCTTTCCGCCGGCGATGGCTAGGGCTGCGCGATCATTTTCGACATCGATATCAATATCGCCATCTAGATCTGCAATATCAAGCAGCGCCTCTAGGTAATCGGCTGCTACATCGCCCTCTTCTTCGAGTTTGGCGACCAAGCTCTTCTTTGGGGCCTCTTGAGTTGATTCAGTCATTTTATCCTCCTGGTAGGGCTAAAACTAGGTTATTTGCCGCTTTTATGCGTTATTGTCCTAATTAATACTATTTCTTCTTCTTTTTATTAGATCGTGATGGTTGAACTCTCTGGGTTGGCTTTGTTGTATCTGGTGAGCTTGAGCCTTGATTCTCAATGGCGCCTAGCGCATCGGTAGCTGAGATCCCTGACTCTTTAGCAGCGCGCTTTCGCTGGAGCTCCTCGTAGGCAGGTGAGCCCGGAGTTGGGTTTCGCTTGATGACATAGAACTGTTGACCAAGTGTCCACAAGTTTGTCGTTGACCAATAAATTAAAACACCGACTGGGAAGTTAACACCTGAGATTGCAAAGATAACTGGAAATACATACAACATGATTTTTTGTTGCTGCAGCATCATATTGTTTGATGCATCCATCTTTGGCATTCCCTTCAACATCAATTGACGTTGTGTGGTGAATGTTGTCGCTGACATGAAAATAATAAGTGCAACGGTGATAATTTTTGTTTGGGTATTTGTATGAGCAGATAAGAAAGAACTTGAAAGATCTGCACCAAAGAATTTAGCGGTGCGAGCCGATACTAAATAATCGCCCTTTAGAAAACCATGCGGTTTGTTACGAGCAATTCCATTGAGCACCGTAAAGAGCGCGAAGAAAATTGGTGCTTGGGCCAAGATTGGAAAACATGAAGCGAGTGGATTTGTCTTATGCTCTTTATAGAGCTTCATCATCTCTTCTGATTGCTTCTGGCGATCATCCTTGTACTTCTTTTGAATCTCCTTCATAAGTGGTTGAAGGGCAGTTAGTGCGCGCTGGCTCTTAATCTGCTTCACAAAGAGTGGAATCAAAATAATACGGATGAGAACTACCAGGCCGATGATGGAGAGTGACCATTTGATGGACTCGTGCGATGTCTTGCCAAAGAGGAATCCAAGGATTTGGTGGAAGGTAACAATTACCCAGGAAACAGCGAAATACAATGGGTTAAGGATGGTAGACATTAACGCGCTCCTGTGAGTTGAGTTCTGGTAATTGAACGTTCGGCTGTTGAAACATAATCAACTCCACCTTGTGACCAGGGATTACAACGAAGCAATCTCCAGCCAGTGAGAGCTAAACCTTTAAGGGATCCCTTTTCGGATATCGCATCGATGGCGTAATGCGAACAAGATGGGTAGTACTTGCATCGATCACCGAGAAGTGGTGAGAGTGTCATCTGGTAGGCGCGGATGGCTAGTGTGAAAAGTTGCTTCATGCGCTCACCGAAATCTTTTTACAAACTTTCTCAACCAACTCAGCTAATTCGTTGGTGTAGTTCTCTGCTGGACGTAGAACTCGAATCACCAATTGTGAGTGGCTAGGCAGAGATGTGATGTGTTCGCGGATCGCGTGGCGGAGTTGTCTGGCGATGCGGTGGCGGAGAACGGATCCACCTACAGATTTATTAATAATGAGACCGATTTGTGGCTCGACTGAGAGCGCTTCAGATTGGTTGAGATAGAGCACTAGCGAGTGAGAGGTTGCGCGATGGCCCACTTTTGTGGTCCGGGCAAAATCTTTACTGCTGCGAAGTCGATTAGCTTGTGCAAGCACGAATGACTCGAGTTAAGCAGAGATGCGGGTGCGGCCCTTTGCGCGGCGTGAAGCGAGAACTGCGCGTCCACCACGAGTTGCCATACGGGCACGGAAGCCGTGCTTCTTGGCGCGCTTGCGGTTATTAGGTTGGAAGGTGCGCTTTGACATTGAAAACTCCTTATTACGCCTGACAGGTTTAAGGGGCTGTCTAGGCCACAGCTGGTGAGGGGCTTACGGTACGGGTAGTTGTGGATAAGGGTCAAACTCGGCCGCCGCTGATCCTGGGCTTAGCCTCTCTTATGTGGGCAAGGGGGACGGCGGAGAGAATATGGTGTGGATAACCACTTGCTTTTCTCAGCTAGAAGCCCTACTTTCAGCCTCTATCCACAGACCAGCCCCCTCAAACTCTCAAAAGTGTGAGTTTTAAAGGCTAAAGTCAGGGTTTAGACCACAGGCTGTGGATAACTCTGTGGATGAAGAATGTAGAGCAGTTTTAGGCTTTTTAAGGGTTGGGGATTAACCATGGCAGTACTCGCAATTGAAGACCTGGTTCAGGTCTGGGGTGCGGTCATCAATGAGCTCTCTGTGGAGTCGCCACAACACCGAGCCTTTCTCTCCCTCACCAAGCCACTTGGCCTACTTGAAGGCGCCGGTGAAGGCAGTGGTTCGAACCTACTTCTCTCAGCCCCAAATGATTTTGCAAAAGATGTCCTGGAGACCCGGCTTCGCGCTTCATTAAATGAAGTCCTCTCTGAGAAGTTAAACCAGAAGATCAATATCGCTGTCACTGTTGTTGAAGATCCAACTGCACTAACGAAGACCCAAGAGGTTTATGAAGAGGCTCCGGTTGATTATCTGCCAGAGCCTGCGCCAAAAGTTGGAACAGGTCGCAGCACAAATGAGAGTGTTACAACTGAACAGTCACAATTAAACCCGCGATACATTTTTGAGACTTTTGTTATTGGAGCATCAAATCGTTTTGCACATGCCGCTGCTGTTGCAGTTGCCGAAGCTCCAGCAAAGGCCTACAACCCGCTCTTTATCTACGGTGAGTCTGGACTAGGTAAAACACACTTACTTCACGCTATCGGCGCCTACGCCAAAGAGTTATACGGTGGGGTTCGAGTTCGTTATGTCTCTTCCGAAGAATTTACCAACGATTTTATTAACTCTATTCGTGACGATAAAGCATCGGTATTCCAACGCCGCTATCGC
>CAIUHB010000202.1 GCA_903898855.1 uncultured Actinomycetes bacterium
GGCTCAGTAGGCGGCGTTGTATACGCAGCTCCAAACTCAGCTAACAACAAGTCACTCGTTTGGTACTCACCAAAGCAATTCGCTAAGAACGGTTACACCGTTCCTACAACATGGACAGATATGTTCAAGTTGTCAGACAAGATGGTTGCTGATGGAAAGACTCCATGGTGTGCAGGTATCGGTTCTGCTGCAGCTACCGGCTGGCCAGCAACTGACTGGTTGGAAGAGACCGTTGTCCGTCTATACGGCGCAAAGGTTTACAACAACTGGATCAACGGAACTGTTAAGTTCTCAGGACCAGAAATTCAGAAGGCAATGACAACCGTTGCAGGTTGGTTGCAGAACCCTAAGTACGTCGGTAACGTCAAGGCGATTGCTACAACCAAGTTCCAGGATGCAGGTCTTTCAATTCCTACAGGAACCGGTTGCCAGATGTTGCAGCAGGCTTCGTTCTACGCTGCTCAATATCCAGCAGGAACTGTCATCTCACCAACAGGTGATGTATGGGCGTTCTACCTTCCAGGTATCAACCCAGCTGTTCCTACACCTGTAGAAGGTGGCGGCGAGTTCATGTTGGCATTCAACAAGAACCCAGCAACACAAGAACTTCAGAACTTCCTTTCAACACCAGAGTATGCACAGCTTCGTATTGCAGCTGCTGGTAAGGATGGTGGCTGGTTGACAGCTAACACCGGAGTTCCATTGTCTGCTTACACCAACCCATTGGATGCTTTGATGGCTAAGTACCTTGCTGATAAGTCAGGTACCTTCGTCTTCGACGCTTCTGATGCTACAAAGGCAGCTATCAACGCTGCTGAGTGGACCGAGCTCACAGCTTGGTTCGCAACAGGTAAGTCACAGGTTGATGTTGCAAAGTCAATCGACTCTAACTGGTAAGGACTGGTAAATCTGATTTAACCAGTAAGAACTAATGGCAAGGGCCCGGGAAACCGGGCCCTTGTTGTTTTGGTAGGATTCCGCTCTAACGAAAGGAGCTCGCAATGAATTCATTTTGGTCAACGAACCTCGTCAAGTTCACCCAAATCTTTGAAGCAATCGCGGTCTTCTTTGTTGTTCTCGGAGTGATCTTCTTTCTCGCAGGCCGTGCAAAAGGCAAGAGCCAACGTCCACTAGCGATTCTTGTTCTGCTTGGACCAGCACTTGTTCTGCTTCTCGGTGGCCTCGTTATTCCGGCGGCCCGAACAATTCTCTTTAGCTTTAAAGATGAGAATTCAATAAAGTTCGTAGGCTTTAAGAACTACATCTGGATTCTTACCGACTCCAATATGCACTCAGTGCTTCTCAATACAATTTTGTGGATTGCGATTACGCCAATCCTCACCACGGGTCTCGGACTCGTTTTGGCAATCTTCTTGGATCGCATGAAGCGCGAAGCAATTCCTAAAGCGCTTATCTTCATGCCGATGGCGATTTCCTTTGTTGGTGCGTCAATCATCTGGCAGTTCGTTTATAACTATGCCGACCCCAAGCAACCACAAACTGGACTTCTCAGTTCGATTGTGAAAGCGCTTGGTTTCACGCCTTCTAACTGGATTTTGACCAGCCCACTCAATAATTATCTTTTGATGGCGATCTTCATCTGGGTCCAGACCGGATTCGCCATGGTGATCTTGTCTGCCGCCATCAAGGCAGTCCCAGCCGACATCGTTGAGGCATCAGCGCTCGATGGCGCGAGTGGTTTCAAGCTCTTCCGCCAGATCACCTTCCCGATGGTTCGCAGCACCTTTATCGTCGTGCTCGCCACCCAGGTCGTGACCTCACTCAAGCTTTTCGACATCGTCCGCACTATGACCGGCGGAAACTTTGGCACCAACGTCATCTCAAACGAGGTGTACTCCCAGGTCTTCACCAAGTTCAACCAAGGCCGCGGTTCAGCGCTCGCCATTGCGCTCTTTATCTTGGTAACACCGATTTTGATCTACAACATTCGCAACATTCGCCGTGAACGGAGCATCGCATGAGTACCAAATCCATCGCTCCGGTCGCTCGTCACGACGCCGGCCGTAAACTCTTTTCTTCCAAGATCGCAGGTTCGATTGTCTGGATCATCACGATTCTCTGGACGATTCCTACCTTTGGACTGCTCGTTTCATCGTTCCGCGATAAGCAAGCAATCTACGATTCCGGATGGTGGACTGCATTCCTCCATCCACATTTCACACTCGCGAACTACCACGCCGTTCTCTTTGGCAACAATGGCGCGACTGGTTTAGGTAACGGCGTTCTTCCATACTTCTTCAACTCGGTAGTCATCACTATTCCTGCTGTTGTGTTCCCCATTGCGATTGCAACCATGGCTGCTTATGCGTTGGCATGGGTTCGATTCCGTGGCAGCGACATCATCTTCTACGCCATCTTTGCGCTCCAGATTGTTCCGCTCCAGATGGCGCTCATTCCATTGCTCCAGCTCTTTACTGGCGGCGCACATATCGGCGCATTTACTTTGATTCCCAAGCTTGGCATCGCCGGCAAGTTCGCGGGTATCTGGTTGCCGCACACCATGTTCGCGCTGCCATTGGCCATTTACTTGCTGCACAACTTCATCTCATCGTTGCCAAAGGATTTGATGGAAGCAGCTCACGTGGATGGCGCCAACCATTTCATGGTCTTCCGCCGCATCGTGCTTCCATTAGCA
>CAIUHB010000203.1 GCA_903898855.1 uncultured Actinomycetes bacterium
CCTGTAGCTCAGTCGGATAGAGCACCCGCCTTCTAAGCGGGTTGTCGCAGGTTCGATTCCTGCCAGGCGCGCATTGCCTCAACGTCCGAAGTCTCCAACAGAAGATTCAAAGAGAAAAGCAAAAGACCCGGTCTCTCCCTCAAGAGACCGGGTCTTTTATTACTTATTAAGGAGATTAGGCCTTAAGTGAAGCGAGCAACTTGTTATCAAGATCCAAGAGTGAACCTGTGATTGTTGCGTAACCAAGTGCAGGTGCGCTGGTTGGGCAAGCTGAAGACAAGACGTACTGCAAGAAGCTCTTAGCGGCCTTTGCATTGTCGCCTGTTGCAGCGGTGTCAACGAGTGCGTATGAAACGATTCCGAGTACGTATGCACCAGGGGTCTTTGTGTTGTAGTTGAAGGTCAACTTGCCATCAGCTGTTGCTGTTGCTGAACCCAAGAATGCTGAGGTTGAAGCAGCATCTGGAGTAGCGAAGTCGCCGTTTGCGTTACCGATAAGTGCGTTACGAAGTGCACCGGTTGCGTATGACGATTCGAAGTATCCGATTGAGTATGGGGTCTTTGACATTGTTGCAGCAACACCAGCAGAGCCGGTTGCGGTCTGAATACGACCGAGGTTTGCTGCATCATTGACGTTTCCTGGGAAATCGTTAATGAATGTCTTGTCATTTGGCTTTGACCACACGGTTGGGAACTGAGCGTTGAACAACTTGATGAAGTTCGCTGTTGTGCCTGAAGAATCCGCGCGAGCAACGATGCGGATAGCTTGGTTAGGCAATGTGTAGTAACGCTTTACAGAAACAGTGTTAAGAACAACAGGCTTACCTGATGCATCCTTAATTGGGTTGCCAGCGTTGTCCTTCTTGAAGATGACCTTGGTGGTCGCGCCGTTGTTGTCAGCAACAATCTCTGGATCGTTCCACTTGGTGACCTTGCCAGCGAAGATGTCTGAAAGAGTCTTCTGTGACAAGTAAAGATCGTTCTTGCCTGGAAGGTTGTAACCAACAGCGATTGGAGCTGCGACTACTGGGATATGAATAACAGTTGCCTTGGTTGAGGTGTAAGCAGAGTCAGAGAAGTTGAAATCGCCGATTCCGTTGTTCTCGTTTGTCTGGCCGGTACCTGAAGAGGAAGTTGTGTATGTGAGGGTGTTGCCGGTTGATGTCTGCCATGCAACCTTGCAAGCGTTAAGAAGTGGTGCTGCGAATGATGATCCGCCAGCGGTGATTGAAACAGCAGCGACTGCAGAGTTTGCAGCCAAGGCTGAAACTGCAACAACTGCTGCAGCAACCTTCAGTGAACGTGAAACCTTCATGGACTCCCTTTCGGTGGTGAGTTACTTACTAACTCATCTTGTGGGAGAAACTTATGGAGAAATAAGAAACTGCCGCCCACCAGACGGTGAACGGCAGTCGATGCCAAAGTGAACAGCAGGTGAATCAGCCAAAGCGTCCGGTGACGTAATTTTCGGTCCGCTTGTCCTTTGGGCGAGAGAAGATTTCATTGGTTGGTCCGACTTCGATCATCTGACCAGGGCCACCTTCGGATAAGAAGAAGGCGGTGTAATCAGAGACGCGCGCAGCCTGTTGCATGTTGTGAGTAACGATCACGATGGTGACGGATGATGAGAGCTGCGAGATTGTCTCTTCAATTTTCAGAGTTGAACCTGGGTCAAGTGCCGAACAAGGCTCATCCATCAGCAAGACTTGTGGGCGTACTGCGAGCGAACGCGCGATACACAAACGCTGTTGTTGTCCGCCCGAGAGCGCTCCACCATGGGTGTTGAGACGATCCTTGACTTCAGACCAGAGACCAGCGCGCTCGAGACATTCTTCGAGCAGGTCATCTTTATTCTCAGTCTTGAGCTGAGCTAACTTCAAACCAGCCAAAACGTTTTCCGCGATCGTCATTGAAGGGAATGGGTTTGGCTTCTGGAAGACCATGCCGACCTTTAAACGAATTTTGGTGACGTCAACGCCAGGCGCGTAGACATCTTCGCCGTTAAGCAATACTTCGCCGGCCATTGCTGCGCCAGGAATAAATTCGTGCATACGGTTCAAGGTGCGGATGAAAGTTGATTTACCGCAACCGGATGGACCGATGAGAGCAGTGACAGTGCCAGGCCAGAAATCGAGTGAGACGTTAGCGAGTGCGTGCTTCTCGCCGAACCATGCATGCACACCACGTGCCTCAAGTCCGACACCCATCGCATTGTTGCCTGGTGCCTTTGGCGCGTGGCCAGTGGCAATCTGTGACAACGATGAAGTTGCTGTCTCGTTCATATCTTCTCCCTCATTCTGTCCTTCTGAATTCTGTGAGTTGTCGCCGATCATGCTTACTTACCGACCTTTCGATTGCCGAGGTAACGCGCTAGACCGAACAAAACAAGTACAAGAACGAGGAGCACCAAAATGCCGGCCCATGCACGTGTCACAGATTCTGGAGTGCCTTGAGTAAAGCCCTTCCAGATGTAATACGGCAACGAGCCCATCGGGCCGTGGAACATATTGGCGTTCTTAGTATCGCCGCCACCAGTGAGCAAAACAAGAGGTGCGGTCTCGCCCGCGATACGAGCAACACCCAAAATCATTGCGGTGATTAAGCCACTACGCGCGGCTGGAACAACAACCATCATGACGGTGCGCCATTGGGTGCCGCCCAAGGCAACGCCTGCTTCGCGGAGATCGGATGGGATGAGCAAGAGAACTTCTTCTGAGGTGCGCGCAACGGTTGGAATCATCAAGATCGCCAGTGCCAACGAACCTTCAACGCCGTTGTACTGCTTGGTCATCGGATAGACAATTGCCGCCAATATAAACAAGCCAGCGACAATCGATGGAACGCCCGACATCGCTTGGACCAAGAATTTAATGGGGCGCGAAAAGCGACCTTTGATTTCGGTCAGATAAATCGCGGTCAAGATTCCAATCGGAACCGATAAGACCATCGCGAATACAACAAGAAGTGCGGTGCCCAAGATCGCGTGCAAAAGACCACCATGCGCAATTCGGTCGGTATATGTCGCTGAGTGCATGTCTGTGGTGAACAAAGTCCAGTGCAATCCGCGGTGACCACGAATCCAAACCGTGCCCAAGATCGAGATGATTGGCATGACGGCGACAACAATTGCCGCGGTAACAAAGCCACGGAAAATGCTGTCTTTTGCCGCGGCGCTGCCCCGCTTAACAAAGTTAAAGATGAAGTCGATGACAATGAATGCAAGAAAGAAGATTGCTACGTAAGCGAGCTTGCCCTTAAGTGGAGTAACCGCAACCAATACGAAGGAAGCGAGCGCAGCACCGAGAAAGACCAGCGCGGTTTCGATGCGATCTTTAGGTGATGCCGCCCAAGGCTTCTGCGGCTTCGGTGTCGTGTTCACAGGAACAATCAGGTCGTTAGCCATTAGCGACCCTTCTTCGAGCGCGAGACGATGACGGTCGCCAGCGAGTTAACGAGCAAGGTCACAAGGAAGAGCACCAGACCGGCAGCCATGAGCGCCTTCACTTCTTCTGGGCTGGCTTCGCCAAACTTCGCAAGAATCATTGATGCAACATTGCCACCTGCGCTGATGAGCACGTGGAAGTTGACCTTATAGACGATATTCAAAACGGTATAGACCGCAACGGTTTCACCCATCGCGCGACCAAGACCCAGCATCGCGCCGCCGACGATTCCGGAGCGCGCATAAGGAAATGCGACCGCGCGAATCATTGCCCAACGAGTAGCGCCCAATGCATATGCGGCTTGGATGCGATCGAGTGGAGTCTGCGAAAAGATTTCACGTGAGATGGATGTGACAATCGGAATAATCATGATTGCTAGAACGAGGCCGGCAATAAAAGGCGAGCGCGAGAAGTACGGCACTTCCATTTTAAAGAACGGGATGAAGCCTAGATACTTATGGAGAAGTTTCGCCCAGTATTCGGCGCTGCCTTCAAGAACGAAGAATCCCCAAAGACCAAAGAGGATTGATGGGAATGCCGCCATCAAGTCGATCATGGTGACCATGATTTTCTTGATGGAGTTTGGTGCATAGAAGGTTAAGTAGATTGCGGCTCCGACCGAAAGCGGAACGCCGACTACGATTGCGATTGTTGCGACAACCAAAGTACCGACAAGCATTGCGGCGATACCAAAGTGCGATGCCTTGAGATCAATGTTGCCGGCATCGTTTTGCACTGCTTGCCAATCGCTGCCCGTGAGAAAGTGGAAACCTTGCGACTTCAGAGTTGCGTATCCCTCGAACAACAAGAAGCCAAGGATTAATCCGAGAATTAATAGTGATGAAAGTCCGCCACCGGTTACGACGCCACGAAAGATTTTGTCAGAGAGACGCGGCTTGGTTGTAATCTCGCGCTTCGCCGGGGTCGCTCCGTTATACGCGCCTGGCTTGGGCTCAATGAGGGTTGAGGACATGGGGTGAAGTTTTCCCCCGACCCGAGTCTTTTACCTTATTAAAAGGTTACGAGAAGGTGAACGAGCGGTGAAATCACGCGGAGCGAGCGCCCCTGCGGTCAGTTACCCTTCGTGTATGGCAGCTGACTCCCCCAACTTGATTTGGGTTGATTGCGAGATGACCGGTCTCGACCTTAATAAAGATGTATTGGTAGAGATTGCGGTTCTGGTCACCGACTCCCAGCTCAATGTCTTGGGCGAGGGCGTGGACTTAGTGATCCGTGCAAGCGCCGAGCAGCTTGCTGGCATGAACGACTTCGTCCGCGAGATGCATACGGCATCTGGACTCATCACCGAGATTCCTAACGGCGTGGAGCTCGAAGCGGCCGAGGCCCAGATTCTGGAATACGTCACCAAGTACGCCCCGGGCGCAGGCAAGTCTCCGTTGGCTGGCAATTCGGTTTATGTTGACCGTGGATTTATCGCGCGCGACCTGCCGGCATTCAACGAGTACCTGCATTACCGAACCGTGGATGTCTCCTCCATCAAGGAGCTAGCCCGCCGCTGGTACACCAAGGTCTATTTCAGCGCCCCCAAGAAGACCGGCAACCACCGCGCGCTGGGCGATATCCGCGATTCCATCGACGAGCTGGATTATTACCGCTCAAGTATCTTCA
>CAIUHB010000204.1 GCA_903898855.1 uncultured Actinomycetes bacterium
ACCTCAGGGTTGAGGTGTCCGGCGAGCATTGCGCCGAAGCCCATTGAGAGGTCGAGCAACTGGCGACCATCAACATCTGTCATATAGGCGCCTTTAGCCGAAACGATGCTGATTGGGTATGGGTCCCAGTGTTGGAAGCTTGAGGTTACGCCGAGCGGAACGCTCTGGTGGGCAATTTTATTTTCGGCTTCAGAACCGGCGGTTTCGGTGGTGAATCTCTTCCACTCCTGCGCCATCAATTCGGCTACTCGCTCCCGTGAGACTGGGAGACTATTGGTGGGAAGTTTTCGGTACGCTTCTTTTTCTAAATGTGAATTCATGATAAAAGCCAAGGTAGCAGACCGCCGAAGGAAAAGCATCTGACGGAAATTCTCCGTGTGGCGAATTGGACTTTTTTTCAAAAAAGTTCAAATACCCTCATAATTAACCACTATGAAACCAACAATTCTTGCAATTCAAAATGATCCAACCGATCCACCACATTTAGTTGGACGTTGGTTGATGGAGATTGGTTTCACTATAGAAATTTTACGCGCTTACGACGGCGAAACAGTTTCGACCACCGTACCTCCTCACGTGACTGCAGTAATGCCACTTGGCGGTCACATGAGTGCACTCGACGATCACATTGCTCCATGGCTTGCTAATGAACGTGCAATGTTGCTCGATGCCGTTAATCGTGAGATTCCAATTTTTGGAATCTGTTTGGGTTCACAGCTCCTTGCGGCTGCTGCCGGCGGTGAAGTCACTCGCGCAAATGAATCAGAGATTGGTGTTTATCAAGTATCTCCAACCTCCGAGGTTGATGAAATTTTTACTATCAGCGAATCAACTCCAGTGGCCCAATGGCATGAAGATATGGTTGCTAAATTACCAACTGGCGCAACGCTTTTAGCGAGCAGCGCTGCCTGTGAGAATCAGATTTATCGAATCGGAAAAAATCAATATGGAGTGCAGTTCCATCCCGAGATTGATGCCTCAATCATTCACACGTGGGAAGAGCATGCCGATAACGCATTCTTAGAATCGGGCAAATCCAGCGTAGAGGCCGAAGTGGCTGCCGCTGAACAATCACTTATTCAAACCTGGAAACCCATTGTCCAGGCCTGGGGCAAATCTGTACTCGAACAATAATTTAAGAGAATTATTGAGCGGTCATTCCACCATCTGCCGAAACGATTGAACCGGTCATAAACGAAGCCTCATCTGAAGCCAAGAAGAGCACGACATTGGCAATCTCACGCGAGGTACCAGGCCGACCGATAGGTTGGAATGAATCTATTGTCTTATAGACGTGATCAAGTCCGCCCAACATCTTGGCATGTGCGTGATTAATCGGCGTATCAACCCAACCTGGGCAGATAGCGTTGCAACGGATACCTGTCTTGGCATAGTCCAATGCAATTCCGCGAGTAAACATAACAATCGCACCTTTAGATGCAGAGTAGACACTGAGATAAGGCTCTGACACCAGGCCATTAACGCTCGACATATTGACAATCGATCCACGTGAATTCTTAAGCATATGAGGAAGCGCTGCGCGCGTTAAATACATTGCACCTTTGACGTTAACTGAGAGAGTTCGCTCTATCGCTTCATTTGAGGTCTCATGAAAGACACTCGGCAAGTTCACTCCGGCATTGTTGACCAAGATATCTATCGAACCGTAGCTCTCGACCGCTTTGGCGACAATCGCATCACATTGCGCAGAATCCGCAATATCAATTTCATAAGCAAGTGCAGTACCGCCCGAGGAGTTAATAGCGTTAGCTGTGGCTTGGGCGCCAGCGAGATTTAGGTCGGCGCAAATTACTTTCGCCCCTTCTTCAGCAAGGCGGATAGCGCTTGCTTCACCAATTCCAGAGGCAGCTCCAGTGACAATTGCTACGCGGTCTTGAACACGATTGCCCATCGTTGCTCCTTAAATAATTAGGCCCGCCCCCATATGGGAACGGGCCTAATTCTAGTTATCTAGTTAGCCATTTTAATCGAGGGTACGAACTGCGCCCTTGAAGTGCTTGCGAGCAGATGCCCACCACCAGATCATTGCGCCACCGAGGACGACAATAAATCCAATTGGGGTGTAGTTAGCTGCCTTAAGGTTGAAATCTTTACCCCACCAAACGCCAGCTGGAGTTGTTGGCATGATGAAGAAGATAGAGACGGCGACGATTTCAAGTACTGCAATCGGAGCCATCCACTTCCACTTCTTGCCCAAGTTCCACTCGCCTTGCTTGAACGAGTCACCCTTGCGCCAGCGCAACCAGATTGGAATTGCGAATGAGCCGAAGAGACCAATAACTGCCATTGAGGTAACAGCGAAGAAAGCAACCGCTGACCAGATAGCTGGAATAGTCACGATCAGCGCAGCAGCACCTAGACCAAAGGCGGCATGTGATGGGCTCTTGTTCTTATCCAACTTTGTCCAGTACTTGTGACCAGGAACAGCGCGGTCGCGAGAGAAGGCAAAGAGCATGCGCGAGCCGGCGGTTACGCAAGACATTCCGCAGAAGAACTGTCCAAGACAGGTAATGATCAAAATCAACTTTGCCCAACCACCAGATACGGCGGTTACGAAAATAGTTTGAACGATTCCACCATTCTTGGTGATCTCACCTTCGTTGGTTGCAGCAAATAGGAAGGAGAGCAACAAAATCCAGCCAGCAACTGCAGAGTATGCAATTGAACGCCAGAGACCTTGTGCAGAAGCCTTACCTGATTGGCCAGTCTCTTCCGAAACGTGAGCAGAGGCATCAAAACCAGTAATGGTGTACTGAGTAAGCAAGAAGCCAAGTGGCAAGACATAAATCCAGAAGACGCCATGTGAGAAACCAGAGTTATTAATCTGGTGGGTAAATACCCAAGAAGCGGTCTGGTGATGTGTCGGAATAAATACGAGAATCAAAATGATTGCGGCTACACCAAAGACGTGTACCCACACGTTAATACCCTGTAAGCGGTGAATAATCTTCGCACCCCAAATATTCATCGCGATGTGAATCAAAAGGGTGATGAAGAATACGAGGAAGATCTGCTTGAGGTTTGAAGGATCAAAAGACTTTGTATACAAGTTCATGGTGTAAACGAAGAAGTTTGCAAAGCCATAATCAACACCAGCAGTAACGGTGATCAAACCAATGAGGTTTAGCCAACCAGTTACCCAGCCATGAACTGGCTTTCCGAGCGAGAGCGCCCAGTAGTAGATACCGCCGGCAGTCGGCATGGCAGAGACGAGCTCGGCCATTGTGAAACCAATAATCAAAATGAGAACAGCGATAATCGGCCAACCGACTGAGATAGCTACTGGCCCGCCGTTATTCCAGGCTTGTGCGAAAGTTGTGAAGCATCCCGAGAGAATCGAGATGATGGAAAATGAGATCGCGAAGTTATGGAACCCGCTCCACTTGCGGTCGAACTCTTGCTTGTAACCGAGTTCGGCCAGTTTCGCCGCGTCGGCATCATGGTGATTAGCCATAGGTGTATTTCCGCCTTCCTAGAAGTTATCGCCAAGTGTGACGGCCGCCTCAACAAATGGGAAGCACCCTGGGGTTATTTAACGCAGAATTAATTTAGCCTCCCCCGTTGCCCCGCACGCCTGACGACCGCTAATCTGCCAGTATTACCGAAAGGGTCCCCGCCAGGGCCGGCCCATTACATGGAGGATGACGTGGCACTTAGCCTGGATGACCTACGCAAAGATATCGCCGCCGGCAAGATCGATACCGTCGTAGTCGGCGCCACCGATATGCAAGGCCGCCTCCAAGGCAAGCGCATCCATGCCCCCTTCTTTCTCGCCGATACCTTGAAGAACGGCACCGAGGGGTGCAACTATCTCTTGGCGGTCGATATCGATATGAACACCATCCAGGGATATGCCGTCTCCTCGTGGGAGACCGGTTATGCCGATATGGGAATGGCGCCAGATCTTTCAACGCTGCGCTACTTGCCTTGGCATGAAGGAACCGCAATGGTGGTTGCTGACCTGGTAGATCATCATCATGAGGGTATATCAGTATCGCCCCGCACTATTTTAAAGCGCCAGCTCGCCAAGTTAGATAAGGCCGGGATGATCGCGCTCTGCGGAACTGAACTTGAATTTATCGTCTTCAATAATACGTATGAAGATGCTTGGAATATGGGCTACAAAGATCTGACTCCCGCCAATCAATACAACGTTGACTACTCCCTCACCGGAACCGCGCGCGTGGAAAAGTTGTTGCGCGCCATTCGCCTCGGCATGCATGGAGCCGATCTCATCGTGGAATCAGCAAAGGGTGAGTGCAACTTCGGCCAACATGAAATTGCCTTCCGTTATGAAGATGCGCTTCGCACCTGCGACAACCACTCAATTTATAAAATGGGTGCAAAAGAGATCGCTTCTCAGCAAGGTGTAGCTCTTACCTTTATGGCAAAGTTCAATGAGCGAGAAGGAAACTCTTGCCATATCCATCTCTCATTCCGCGATAAGAATGACAATCCCATCATGGCAGGCGACGCTGGCGATGGCATGTCAGAGCTTGGTCGTTCATATCTTGCTGGACAACAAGCACATATGCGCGAACTCTCGTTGCTCTTTGCACCAAACATCAACTCCTACAAGCGCTATCAAGCTGGCTCCTTTGCGCCGACTGCGATTAAGTGGGGCCGCGACAATCGCACCTGCGCGCTACGTCTAGTTGGACAAGGACATAGTCTTCGCGTTGAGAATCGCGTACCCGGTGGCGATGTAAACCAATACCTTGCAGTCGCCGGCATGGTGGCATCAGGTCTTGATGGCATCGAGAAGAATCTCGAACTTGAACCGATATTTAATGGCAATGCCTACGCGCTTGAAACTTCACGCGTACCTACATCGCTCAAAGAGGCACGTGACCTTTGGGCCAATAGCGCCTGGGTCGCAGAGACTTTCGGTGAAGATGTTCAAGCTCATTACACACATATGGCAGATACCGAACTCGATGCCTTTGGTCGCGCAGTCACTGACTGGGAACGCTTCCGCGGCTTTGAGCGTATGTAATTAACTTTCCACTACTACTTCAGGAGATTCATGTCGACTTACACAATCATCAGCCCAGTTACTGAAAAGCCAGTCCAAGAACTTCACCTTGCTGATGTTGCTGAAACCGATGCCACGATTGCAAAAGCGCAGAAAGCATTTGAAAGCTGGCGACTTGTCACTCCTGGGGATCGAGCAAAGCTGCTACGCAAATTTGCCGCAATCGTTGATGCGCACAATGAAGAGTTGGCACAACTAGAAGTTCTCAATTCAGGGCACACCATCGGCAATGCTCGTTGGGAAGCTGGCAACGTTCGCGATGTATTGAACTATTACAGCGCTGCACCGGAACGCCTCTTTGGGCGCCAAATTCCGGTACCTAATGGCATCGATATTACTTTTAAGGAGCCACTGGGAGTTATAGGAATTATCGTTCCTTGGAACTTCCCAATGCCTATTGCTGGTTGGGGATTCGGTCCGGCGCTGGCTGCGGGTAACACCGTTGTACTCAAGCCTGCTGAACTCACACCGCTAACTGCGATTCGACTTGGCGAGCTTGCACTAGAAGCTGGCATTCCAGAAGGCGTATTTAATGTCATTCCAGGTAAAGGTAGCGTTGTCGGCGATCGCTTTGTCACGCATCCACTTGTTCGCAAAATAGTATTTACTGGCTCCACCACAGTTGGAAAACAGATTATGCGCGGCTGCGCTGATCAAGTTAAGCGACTTACACTCGAACTTGGTGGTAAGAGCGCCAACATCATCTTTGCCGATGCAGATATTGAGAAGGCAGCAGCTGGTGCACCTGGAGCAGTATTTGATAACGCCGGTCAAGATTGCTGCGCGCGTTCGCGCATTTTGATTCAACGCTCTGCTTACGACAAGTTCATGGAACTCTTTGAAGTCGCCGTGAAGAAGTTTCGGGTTGAGGATCCTTCGCTGGAGAGCGCCGAGATGGGGCCGCTAATTTCAGCTACCCAATTCCAACGCGTCAGTGAATTCCTTCCAGCCGGAACCCCTGTTGCATTCCAAGGTTCCAAGCCAGAAGGCGCTGGATATTGGTTTGCCCCAACCGTTCTCGCACCTAAAGATTCCAATGATCGTGCTTACCGAGAAGAGATATTTGGGCCAGTAGTTTCAGTTCTTCCATTTGACGATGAGGCAGATGCAATTCGCATTGCAAATGACTCTGAGTACGGGCTCTCCGGATCAATCTGGTCACGTGATATCGGAAAGGCGGTGCGAGTCTCTCGCGCAGTCGAAGCCGGAAACCTCTCGGTCAACTCAAATTCCTCTGTCCGCTTCTGGACCCCATTTGGTGGATATAAGCAATCTGGACTTGGACGCGAGCTTGGACCAGATGCACTTGATGCATTTACCGAGACCAAAAACGTCTTCTTCGATACTCAGAGCTAGAGTTCTCGCATGTGTCGGTTAATGGGATATGTCGCTCCAAAAGATGTCACCATCTCGGAGATAGCTGGACCTAATTTCGCAGAGTTCACCGCGCTATCTGCAAAGCATTGCGATGGCTGGGGCTACGCCTCGCTCGATGGAGATAAAAGAGCAATCACGCTGGATACTGCTCCAGCCAAAGAGAGTGAGAAGTTCTCTCGCACCACTACAAGTGCGGAGAGCACAGGCGCACTTCTTCATCTTCGCTGGGCAACTCTCAATCTAGATATCAGCGAGGGAAATACCCATCCCTTCTCCTTCGAAGATTTTGCCTTTATTCATAACGGCTCCATCAATCCCCCACAGTCGCTGGATGCCTTCATCGATAAAGATCTGTTCAAGGAATTTCGCGGAGATACAGATAGCGAACGCTATTTCTATGTCGTCATCAGCTATATCCGGAAATTTGGCCTCCACGAAGGTGTTCGCCAAGCTGTCCATACAATTTCAGAGCACTGCTCGTACTCGAGTATTAATGCCATGCTGATGACCCCGGAATATTTCCTCACAATCTCCGAACACAACAATGAGAAGATTCCGGCCGATGAGAAAGAGGGTTACTACGACCTCTTCTATCGTCGAGATGATGAAGGTGTCCTGGTCGCCTCTTCGGGCTGGAACCAAGAGGGCTGGAAGCAGATTCCCAACCACCATATCTTTGAAGTTAATCGCGCCACATTTGAGAGTTCCTTAACCAAGATTTAACTTCCAATGGGTCATTTGAGAGGGCAATACCTCAGGCAGTACGAGAGGATTAGCACTTCATAATCACCGAACCTTAAGGGGCTCCTTCGTGTCAGCATTTTCCAGCAAAGCTGTATTAGATGAGAATGGCCAAGATCCAGATCGTTGGCGCGCGCTTCTCGTAATTGCCATCGCATCGCTCATGGTTGTTCTCGATGCTTCGATCGTTAATATCGCGCTTCCTAGTGCACAGAAGGCGCTTCATATCTCTGATGCCAATCGTCAATGGGTTGTCACTGCCTATTCCCTTGCTTTTGGTTCGCTACTTCTACTCGGCGGCCGCATTGCTGACTTCGTGGGACGTAAGAAAGTTTTCATCATTGGTCTACTTGGCTTTGCCTTTGCCTCAGCCTTCGGCGGTCTCTCATCAACTCAGGGAATGCTCTTCGGTGCGCGCGCTTTGCAAGGTGCCTTTGGCGCACTACTTGCTCCAGCCGCACTCTCACTTATTAACGTCACATTTACTATTCCAAAAGAGCGCGCACGCGCCTTTGGTGTTTATGGAGCCATCTCTGGCGGCGGCGCAGCCATCGGCTTGATCCTTGGTGGAACCTTGACCGAGTTTGCTAACTGGCGCTGGTGCTTAGGCGTTAACGTTCCAATCGCGATTATCGCTGTGCTCCTTGCCTTTCCTTTCCTTCACGAATCTAAGGCGGCTGGTGATCGTAGTTATGACATTCCAGGAGCAATTACTGCAACTCTCGGGTTGGTTTCATTGGTCTACGGATTTAGTCAGGCAGCGGGACATGGTTGGTCAAATCGTTCGACCTATCAATACTTCATTATCTCCGGAATCTTGCTGGCAATATTCCTCGTTCTTGAATCAAAGGTAAAGAATCCACTTCTTCCTCTTCGCGTACTTACCGAGCGCAATCGTGGCGGTTCTTATATCGCAGCGATCTTGGTGGGCACTGGGCTCTTCGCGATGTTCCTATTCTTGAGTATCTACTTCCAGAGCTTCTTGCACTATTCATCACTTCGCTCTGGCTTTGCCTTCCTTCCTTTCTCGGCAGGTGTAATTGTCTTTGCCGGCGTGGCTTCACAGCTCCTTCCTAAGGTTGGCCCTCGCCCGCTTATGGTTACCGGCTTAGTAGCTGCAGCCTTTGGGCTTATCTTGCTATCAAGAATCACTCCAACATCGCATTACACAACTGCGATTCTTCCGTCGCTCATCATCATGAGTAGTGGACTGGCGCTCTTCTTTATTCCAAGTGCATCGACCGGACTTCATGGCGCAGGCGAGCACGATGCCGGAGTGGCAAGTGCCGTCCTTAATACCAGCCAACAAATTGGTGGCTCACTAGGTGCTGCTTTGCTCAATACTGTGGCAATTTCTTCAGCTTCCACCTTCGCCAAGTCACATGGCTTCTTAGGTCAAAAAGTTCAGATTTTTGCGCAGGTGCATGGCTTTGCTACCACATTTAAATTTGGTGCAGGGTTTCTATTGCTCGCAGCAGTAGTCGCACTCATCATGATTCGCATTGGCCGTGAATCACTCGTGGAGACTGATGGCGTAGCTATCCACTAACTCTGCTACGGCTTGCGGCGGCGGTAAATCCACACGCCAGCGAGTAGCGCAGAAACTATTAACACCGTCGTGGCACTGTACACGGCGGTGTTTTTATTTCCATGATGTGAGGTAGAAGCTGTTGGATTCGCAGATGTAGTGCCACCAGATCTCTGGAAGCTAAATGTGTATTCGCCATCTAGAACATGTCCATCAGCGGCGGCGACCCGATAGTTAACGAGTACTAGTCCAGGCACCGAATTCGCCTTAACCGGAACTGTGATGACTGTGCTTGAAACTTGCGGAGCCCCGGCTAGCAAATCGTCACCTTGGGCGTTATGAACAGTTACAAAATTGATCTCTTGGCCTGTGATGATTTCTAGGGGTTCCCCAAAAGTGAGAGTTAGTTGATGTGGCCAGGTCGAGATGATCGCACCAGTCGGCGGATTGGAGCCCACCAAAGTCGTATGTGCATTGGCTGGTGCAACCGGAGCAAGTGCCATAAAGAAGGCTGCAATAACGAGTAAGCGCTTCATAAGGAAAGGGTATCGCCACCGACTGCCAATAATATGCATTTGCAAATCATTTGCATTAAGGTAGGCCAATGAGCGTAAAACCCAAGCTTCGCGACCATCTTCGCTTTACCCGCGAGGAGTTGCCCGGGCTGCTCGCCGTCCTTGGCACAGTCTTGGCTCTCCATATCATCGGTTGGGGACTCTTCATCCATTACAACTCAATGCCGCAGTTCCATAGCTTGATGGATGGCAACCACACCTTGGTTTACGCCGGAGCCGGCGCACTCGCCTACTCATTTGGACTTCGCCACGCATTCGACGCTGATCACATCTCTGCCATTGATGACACAACTCGATTGATGTTAGCAAAAGGCAAGAAGCCGATGAGCGTTGGGCTCTTCTTTTCTTTAGGTCACTCCACCATTGTTCTCGCACTCTCGGTCGGAATTGCTTTTGCAGCGAAAGCCGCAACTCGCCTTCAGCACAACTACGCGAAGACGGGTGGAATTATTGGTGCCAGCGTCTCGGCCTTCTTCCTCTACCTCGTGGGAATCCTTAATCTCGTGATTCTGGTGGGAATTGTTAAGGTGTGGAAGCAGGCAAAGTCTGGTCAATTTAGCCACGAACATTTACAGCAATTGCTCAATGAGCGTGGGCTTATGAATCGCATCTTTCGCGGTTTCTTTAAAAAGGGTTTTGATCATTCTTGGCAGCTCTATCCTATTGGCGTTCTCTTTGGCTTAGGTTTTGATACCGCTACTGAGGTCGGACTGCTGGGGCTATCGGCAACTGCCGCAATTGGAACTGTCGGTGGAACTCTGCCACCACTTGCAATTATTGCCTTGCCGATTATCTTCGCTGCCGGAATGTCGATGATGGATTCATTAGATGGCATTTTTATGACCAAGGCCTATTCATGGGCATTTACCTCGCCGTTGCGAAAAATCTATTACAACCTCACCACCACGGGCATCTCGATATTTGTCGCCTTGTTTATTGGCACTATTGAGTTGGTCGGAGTATTGGCAGATAAGACAGGAATCGGCAAATACCAACCATTTACCTTTATCGCCAGTATTCAATTGAGCAAAGTTGGTTACTTTATCGTCGCTTCGTTTATCGTTACCTGGATTGGTTCAGTACTTATTTGGAAGTTTGGCAAATATGAAGAGAAGTACTCCTCAGGAATTGCCGAAACCGATCATCAGCACGCCGAAATAGAGATCTGAAAACTTAATTGATACTTAATCAATAAAGAAATCGAGTAAGAACTCTTTAGTGCCGGGTACTACAGAATACTTATCTAAATCAGTTATTCCCTCCCCCGCCAACACTTCGTCATCAATGAAGAAATTGCCGGTGGCGCTTGCGCTGGGCTTAGTGAGGATGGCATAAGCGGCATCGGAGAGAATCTCAGGCTTGCGCGTGAAATCGGTATCTACCCCCGGAATCATCGCTAACGCTGCGGTATCGATTGCGGTACGAGGCCAGAGGGCGTTGACGGCTATGCCATCTCGCTTGAGTTCATCGGCCAAGCCCAGAACGCACATACTCATTCCATATTTCGACATTGTGTAAGCAAGATGGTTCTTAAACCATTTCGACTTCATGGTTAACGGCGGCGATAAGGTCAAAATATGAGGGTTGCGCCCCTGCTTTGCGCTCTCTCGAAGATGTGGAATTACTGCCTGCGAAGTAAGAAAAGTTCCGCGAACGTTTACATCGAACATTAAATCAAAGCGCTTCGCCGGCGTTTTCTCCGTTGGGGTGAGATTAATTGCGCTGGCATTGTTGATTAAAATATCTAGCCCGCCAAATTCAGTAGAGGCTAGAAGAACAGCATCGGCAATCTCGTCCTCATTGCGGATGTCACATTGGATGGGCAGCGAGTGTCCACCTGCGGCATCAATTGCCGCTGCAGCAGTATGAATAGTTCCGGGAAGTGTTGGATGTGGATCAGCGGTCTTTGCTGCGATTGCCACGTGTGCTCCATCGGCAGCGGCGCGAAGCGCAATTGCCAGACCAATTCCGCGGGAACCGCCAGTGATGAAAATTCTTTTTCCGGCAAGTGACATGTTAGGCCTTTCGCTTTTCCATGAATTTCATAAAGGCAGTCTGCGCCTCTTCGGATTCGAGTGCAATGCGAAAGAGCTCCCCCTCGGCTGCCATGACTTGCGAGATAGCCATGTGATCTTTGCTCTTGAGCAACGCTTTGGTGTTAATTACAGAGGTTGGAGGTTGTTCAGAGACAATGGTCGCTACTTCAATCGCAGTAGTTAATGGAGTATCGGTTATTTGATTTATCAAACCGATATCCAAAGCTTCTTGTGCACCAAAGCTCCTGCCGGTGAGCAATATTTCACTTGCCTTGGCATGACCAGCAAGACGGGGAAAGAGCACGCTCGAACCAGCTTCGGGTACTAGCCCAAGGCTCACAAATGGCATTTGAAATTTGGTGGTGGTTGCGGCGTAGACCATGTCACAGTGAAGCAAAAGCGTGGTGCCGATACCCACGGCATTGCCCTCAACTGCCGCTATTAATGGTTTAGGAAAATCATGAAGGGCTGCCAGGAATTGAAATCCAGGTGCGCTCTCATCTTGCGCGGGGGCGTTGAGAAAATCAAAGATGTCATTGCCTGCAGTGAAAATACCATCGGCTCCCGCGATAATGACTACTCGCACGCCAAAGTCACCGGTGGCGGCTCTTAAATGGCTGGTGAGATCGCGGTACATCTGCGAAGTAATTGCATTTTTCTTCTCTGGGCGATCCAAAGTCAGAATTTGGACCGTGCCTCGAACTTCACTTCGAATAAAGCTCATTTCTCCGCTATCGCTCATGTGAGGCAGTCTATCTCCAGTCAATAAGGCGGAAAAGGGATATTTGTAGGAGAATACGAGCGACATAATCCTTCGAATGGAGAGATTCTTGGATATCCGTATTTTGACGCGCGAGCTGACACCCTTTGAGCACTTGGTGGCACAGCACCTCTGCGATGGTCTATCCAATGCCGCGATTGCGCGCGAGACTGCTCATACCGAAAAGGTTGTGGAAAATACCGTCTCTCGCATGGCCCGTGCTTTTAATATTAAATCCAATAGCGATACAAATATTCGAGTTCTACTTGCCTTGGCTTATCGCGCCCATTTTGGCGATGGCTCTTTCGACAAGCTCAATATTCCTTGCCAGCATTTTGAGGTTGGTCCGGATGGCAAGAGTTTCTGCTCTCGGCACATTGATTAATTGGATTAATTCCTTACGCCTAGCGATGTGACTTAGGTCTGAGTGCTACCACCCCTGCTTTTTACTAAGGGGCTAGCACTCGCACTTTTCACTGCCTTTGCTCCGCCTTTGCTCAACAATTACTACATAAGGAAAAACCACAAATCCTTATCTAGTTAATCGGAGAGTGAAAGGAAATAAAATGAAAAGAACTACCTTCGACAAGATCGCAAGCATCATTGGATTGATGCTCGGCGTTGGATTACTTATTGCAGGAGCGCTTCTCTCTTGGGGTGGCAACTTCGCTACCAGCCAAGTTAAAGCGAATCTATCGGATCAAAAGATTGTCTTCCCAGCAGCTGACTCAGCAGGTATCAAGGCACTTCCAGCAGCAGATGCTGCCGCTATGAAGAAGTATGCTGGTCAAATGATGACAACTGGCGAGCAGGCACGTACCTGGTCTGATAACTACATCAAGGTTCACATGGCAGCAATCGGCCAAGGAAAGACTTATGAAGAGGTATCAGGAGAATTCATAGCAGCGAATGCTCAGCTTGCTAAGACTCCAGCTGATGCCGCACTTGCCGCAAAGGTTGCCGGACTTGGACAAGTTCGTCAGACCCTATTTATGGGAAGCACACTTCGCGGTCTTCTTGGATTCTCATATGCATTTGCCACAATCGGTTCAGTCGCAATGATTGCCGCTTACGTAGCTTATGCCGGAGGACTTCTCTTCATCATCTTGGCCCTCCTCGGTTTTGCTCACCTACGTCGTGTAGCAACCGATTCGGAGATCTAAGCCCCATCTCTCCGTGGGGAAATAAAGAACCCCTCCTAGCCACTTAAATGGCTGGGAGGGGTTCTTCCAATTTAGCGAGTGGCTAGCGCTCTAACTTTCCGGAGATGAAATCTTCGGTCTTTGCATGAGCCTGCTCATCTGTGTATTGGATTGGAGGTGACTTCATGAAGTAGCTAGATGGTGAGAGAAGCGGTCCACCGATCTTGCGATCGAGCGCAATCTTTGCGCAACGAAGTGCATCGATGATTACGCCTGCAGAGTTTGGTGAATCCCAAACTTCGAGCTTGTATTCCAAGTTCAATGGCACGTCACCGAAGGCACGACCTTCAAGGCGAACATATGCCCACTTGCGATCATCAAGCCATGGGATGTAATCCGATGGTCCAATGTGAACATTCTTTGCACCCATGTCGTGCTCTAGCTGAGAGGTAACAGATTGGGTCTTGGAGATCTTCTTAGACTCGAGGCGATCGCGTTCGAGCATATTCTTAAAGTCCATATTTCCACCAACGTTGAGCTGGTAGGTGCGATCGAGGTGGACGCCACGATCTTGGAATAGCTTGGCCATGATGCGGTGAGTGATGGTTGCACCGACCTGTGACTTAATGTCATCACCAACGATTGGAATTCCGGCCTTGGTGAACTTATCTGCCCAGACTGGGTCAGAAGCAATAAATACTGGAAGCGCGTTTACAAATGCTACGCCGGCATCAATTGCACATTGTGCGTAGTACTTAGCAGCCTCTTCGGATCCAACTGGGAGGTAGCAGATCAGGACATCGACCTTCTCCGCCTTAAGTGTGGCAACGATATCGACTGGAGCAGCTGTTGACTCGGTAATCGTCTCTTTGTAGTAACGACCAAGGCCATCCAGTGTGTGGCCACGAAGTACGGTTACACCGGTCTTGGCAACGTCACAGAATTTAATGGTGTTGTTCTCGCTCGCCCACATAGCATCGGCCATATCTAGGCCAACCTTCTTGG
Organism: uncultured Actinomycetes bacterium; assembly: GCA_903898855.1. The sequence continues at coordinate 14,221 of CAIUHB010000204.1, forward strand.
CATCCACATCAAATGCAGCAACGAACTTAACGTCGCGGACATGGTAGCCACCGAGTACAGCGTGCATGAGACCTGGAATCTCGACATCTGCTGCTGCATCCTTGTAATAGGTAACGCCCTGAATCAGGGAGTTTGCGCAGTTACCTACGCCGATAATCGCTACGCGAATTTCTTTTGAGCTCACGCTGTTTTCCTTTCGGTATTTATCATTTCTTCCAACCAGGCGATTTCGCGCTCAGAGGATTCCAAAGAGTGACGACGCCACTCTGAGAGGTACTTATCGATCCCAGCTGGAGATTTCTCCAACTCGTTACGAAGAATGGCCGCCTTTTCAGAGAGGCGACGGAGTCGACCCTCCAGAATTGCTAGCCGGTTATTTTTTGGAGTTGGTCCAAAGAAAGCGAACCGAACTTCAAAACTTTCATCATCCCAAGCATCGGGACCTGCACTGCCAGTTAATTCGGCAAAGTGCTTCTTACCTTTTTCGGTAAGGGCATAAACAATTCGCGAGCGCCGTGATCGACCCGGCACCTCAGCGATTGATTCCTCAATGAAGCCAGCTTCGAGCATCCGGCGAAGTTGTGGGTAGAGCACGGAGAATGAGAGGGCTCTAAAGGGGCCGTAGATGGCGATTAGACGCTTGCGCAGCTCGTAGCCGTGCAGAGCGCCCTGGCTCAGAAGTCCAAGGAGAGCGAATTCAAGGGCCTCGCTGCGTGTGCGCATCTGCCACCCCTGTTTCTATGCTCAAGCTTTACTCTGATTAATATGGCTACTGGATATATCGTTTCGATATATCGATGCGATAGTTAAACCGATATCCCGCAGGATGGCAAGCCGGGTAGCCCATTTTGGGGGGCGTGTCGCCTTCGCCTTGCCAGAAAGTGGCGTAGGCCACCTTTACCCTTATATCTCAGCTCCCTTCCCTAGGGCGGTCGATCCGTCCCCCGGAGTCATACCTCGCTTGCTGCGGGCGTCATGGCGTCCCGTGCGAGCCCTAGGAAAGGAGAGGCTCGCTTGAGTCTATTTAGTTGGAAAGTTAATAACTCAGGAGGCGTAGTTGCCCCTGATGAGCGCCTAACGTGGCCACGCACAATCGGTACCGGGCTACAACATATCGCCGCAATGTTTGGCGCAACATTCTTAGTTCCGATCATCACTCACCTTCCTCCGACCACCACGCTCTTCTTCTCGGGCGTTGGAACCATGCTCTTCTTGCTCATTACTCGCAACAAACTTCCTTCTTACCTTGGATCTTCCTTTGCCTTCCTTGCTCCTATCGCAGCTGCGGTTAAAGGTGGCGGAATGGCGCAGGCTCTTGGTGGCGTTGTCGCTACTGGCGTAATCCTTGCTCTGGTTGGCTTTATTGTTAAAGCCGCCGGTATTAAATGGATTGATTGGCTATTGCCACCTGTTGTAACTGGTTCCATCGTGATGGTGATCGGCTTAAACCTCGCCGGCGCTGCCAAGAACAACTTCGTAGCTTCACCAAAAGAGGGAATCATCACCCTTGCTGCAGTCGCCTTAATTGCAGTTATTGCAAAGGGCTTTATTGCTCGAATCTCTATCTTTGGTGGCCTCGTTTTTGGCTATCTCTCTGCTTGGGCGATGGGCGATCTACATACCGATGGAATCAAGGCGGCTAAATGGATTGCGATGCCTACCTTCACTTCTCCTTCATTCAAGATGTCAGCCATCGTGCTCTTCTTGCCAGTTGTACTCGTGCTCATCGCCGAGAATGTCGGACATGTCAAAGCTGTTGCCGCCATGACCGGACACAACCTCGATGATGTTATGGGAGATGCGCTCGTAGCTGATGGCGTGGCAACCACCTTGGCTGGTATTGGCGGTGGCTCTGGCACAACGACATATGCCGAGAACATCGGCACCATGGCCGCAACCAAGGTCTACTCAACTGCTGCCTATTGGATCGCCGCACTTGGCGCAATCATTTTGGCACTCTGCCCTAAGTTTGGCGCAGTACTAAGTGCAACCCCAGCTGGAGTACTCGGCGGAGTTGGCGTCGCGCTTTACGGCATGATCGGCGTCCTTGGCGCTCGCATCTGGATCGAGTCAAAAGTGGATTTCTCAAACTCCACCAACCTCATCATCGCCGCTTCATCTGTGATTATCGGTATCTCTGATCTCTCATGGACAAAGGGCAATTACACCTTTAACGGCATCATCAATGCGACATTGGTTGCTGTTATTGGTTACCGCGTATTGCATTCAATTGCGAAAGCGCGAAATAACAACTAAATAAGTTCCTTGTAAATCCATTCCAAGAAGCCAAGTTCAGGGTAATTGACTGAACTTGGCTTCTTGCTGAGGTTATGATTTAGCTGTGCCAATCGTTATTCCCTCCCGAATCTGGGAGTATGTCGTCGCTGCGATGGTAATCATCTTGGCGCCAGGTCCGAGCGTTCTTTTTGTTATCGCGCGGGCTATTGCATGGGGTCGAGCGACTGCAGTGGCGACAGTTGCTGGAAATGTGCTCGGCGCTTTTACGCTCTCAGTTGTCGTGGCAATTGGCCTAGGACCATTGCTGCAACGCTCACATCTTTTCTACATCATCATTCAAATTCTTGGCGGTCTCTATCTCGTCTACCTAGGTATCGATGCAATACGCCATAGCTCGATGCACGCCGAGGATATGACCAATCAAGGCGATATCAGACCCAGTAAGGCGCGATCAATGCGTGATGGCTTCTGGGTTGGGGCACTCAATCCCAAAGGCATCGTCTTCTTCGCCGCAATTCTTCCGGCATTTGTAGATCGACCTAAAGGCCACATCACTTCGCAATTAATTCTCATGGGAGCGATTTTCGCCGTGCTGGCCTTCTTCTCCGATGGAAGTTGGGGACTCTTAGCTGGCACCATTCGTAATTGGCTAGCCACTGAAATCAAACGGTTAGTAACCATGCGAGTTGCGGGAGGCTGCGTCATGATTGTGCTGGGCCTCTTCACCGTAGTAAACGCGATCCGACACTCATAAATCCTCGGCAGATGCTCGCCTTTGTCGGTGGGTAGCGGCAGAATTAACTCACCTACAAAAAATAGTCTGTTCTGAGCAGATGCGAAATGAGTGCATGATGATTGAATTAAGTAGAAATGCTCGAGCCAATATCTCCCCTAGCGATCTCACCTTTTCGTGGGGTGGCTGCCACCGCTGTCTCTGGCTCTATTACAACGAACAAGTTAAAGCCCCACTATTTATGCCGCTGGTCTCTGAGATTGCAGAGATGCAAGAGCTCAGTTGCCTAGGCAAAACCTCGGCCGACCTTCACCCAAATATCCCCGAAGGGCGCGTCCTTGATCATGGCGGTTTTGTTATGTCGAAACCGATTGAGGTTGATGGCGTACCGACTCCCTTCGCGATTAAAGGCAAGTACGACTTGGTCATGGAATTTCCGGATGGCACATACGGCGTTATCGATTGTAAATTTCAAGCTCGAGCGAGCGACAAAGGTCAGTTCTACTCTCCCCAACTTGAGGCCTACGCCTTCGCGCTAGAGAACCCAGCTAAAGGTGAGGCGAAGAAGATTTCATCACTTGGCTTGCTGGTTTGGTCCCCCGTGAAAATTCGCGGCAACTCCTCCGGAAATTTTGGCATGGAACTCTCCTGCAATTGGTATCCCATTAAGCGCGATCCAGAGGCGTTGCAACAGCGGCTGGCAGAATTTATCTCGGTGGTGACGGGCGATGTTCCGGAGTCAAAATCTAATTGCGATCAATGTAAATATATTGCCGCGCGTCGCGAGATTCTCGGCAACGGATAAGAGTTCTACTTCTTCTTACTCTTCTTCTCTCGAAGTTCTTCCTTAACGCGTTCACGAATGGCGGCGGCAATCGCGGTCTTCGCCTCCGAGGCATAGATATCTACATACTCTTGACCCGATAGCTCCTGAATTGCGTGCATGATCTGATCGGTAATCTCGCGGAGCAATTTAAGGTCTGAGGTATCGCCCTCAAAGTACATCGGCGCACCGAAGACCATCTCCACTTGTTGCACCTTTGGCACTACTTGGCCAGTGGGTTGAATCTCGGCGGTATTAAACATCGCGACTGGAACTACTGCTGCGCCTGATTCAATTGCCATACGAGCAATTCCAGTGCGACCTTTATACAACTTTCCATCGGGAGAGCGAGTGCCTTCCGGATAAATTCCGATGCAGGCTCCTACTTTGAGAAGTTCTAGACCAGTCGCCAGGGCGGCTTCGCTTCGACGCCCACCTGAGCGATCTACTGGAACTTGTCCGAGGGCTTGGAAAGTCTTCTTCTTGGCAAAACCTTTGACTCCTGGAGAGGTGAAGTACTCACTCTTTGCCAGAAAGGTAACTTTGCGGGGAACGACCAGCGGCATAAATATTGAGTCACTAAAGGAGAGATGGTTGGAGGCGATAATTACCGGACCATTTTGCGGAACATTACGCAGGCCAGTGACCTTCGGCCGGAAGAGCAGAGTGAGAATCGGAATAAGAAATGATTTGAGTGCTTGATAAACCATCTCAGAACTCCTCTCTCTACTTTCAATCACATGGTGCCTAGGGGAATAATTTAGGGGTTATCGGGCCTTATGTGACACCATCTGAGCGTGAGCGATATCCCACAAGCCCCGAATCGGAGCTCAATTGAGCGTTCGGGCGGGAAAATCGGCGTGCTTATTCTCCATGATCTCCTCGCCGCGCCAGCGAATCTGCTCACTTGGATCGACGGCCTCGCGGCCGAAGGTTTCACAGTGAAGGCACCGACTCTTGCCGGACATGACGGTGAGTGGACGAAGTTAGCAAGCTGCTCTTGGCCCGATTGGTATCGCGGCGCCGAACGCGCCTTTCTTGAATTGAAGTCAGAGTGCGAACGAGTGTTCATCGCTGGACATGGAGTTGGCGGCACACTTGCTCTACGCCTATCTCAAATTCGTGGTTCAGAAATTGAAGGCACTATTTTGCTCAATACAGTTCTCTTTGAAGAGGGTAAGTCACTTTCAATAATCACTCATCTGCCAGCGCTCTTTCCATCACTTGCTACGCCGCCGCTGGATTGCTCCGTTCCAGCTAAAACCGCCGTTCGCTACCCGCGCACTCCCACAAAAGCGCGAGCCGCTGCTCGCACCTTGATGGCGCTAACGGAGGAGGATCTATATCTCGTGGATCTTCCACTCATGGTTGCCTACTCTGTTGATGACCATCAAGTTCACCCAACCAATAGCGAAACGATTATTGATAACGTTTACTCAGCTGATATCCGTGAAGTTATATTTGAAAACTCATTCCACGAAGTCGCATTGGATTTTGATTCAGATGCCTTGGTGGAAGAAACGGTAACCTTCATTCAAGATGTACTGTCAGGAGAAGTCCTTCGCGGTGAGTCCTCGGCCGAAATCGATGAACGAGAACTCATCGATGCCGAGTTTGATGCCATAGTCTCGGGACTCGGGCTAGATGATCACTTTGTTCATCCCAATCCACGCTGGCAGAAATTTTCTCGCGAGATACGACCTGCAACTATCGCCATCTCAGTCGGACTTATCTATATAACCAGCTACCTCGTCATCGGAATTGACCTGTTGGGCCTTGGTGCTTGGCCAGGAATATTAACTTTCTTGGGTGGTATCGCAACCTTAATTTGGCGAAGCGCAAAAAATGATGAACAGGTAGATCCAGATGATGGTGCTGCGCTTTAATTAATTCCGTGCTAAATCAGCAACTCCTACCAAACCGGCTTCATTGCCTAACTTCGCTGCAACGACTTCTGGAGTTGGGTGCTTGCCATTAAAGGGAAGATGGCGATTGAGAGATTCCCGCGTTGGCGCGAGCAATAGTTCGCCAGCTTCAGCAACTCCCCCGCCAATAACTACGATTGATGGATCTAATATCGAGATTAGCGAGGCAATGCCAGCGCCAAGCCAATGACCTGTCGTGTTAAAGGCCGCCTGAGCAACGTTATCGCCAGCGTGCGCGGCTTCAGTAATATCTTTCCCAGTAACCCCATTGATAGTGCCATCGCCACGAGCCAATAAATTGTGCGCTGCATCTGGTGCGGCGCTAATGGCTTCTTTTGCATGGCGGACAAGTGCGTTTCCAGAACCGTATTGCTCAAAACACCCGCGCGCACCGCAGCCACAGAGGTGACCATCGGGAACAACGCGAAGATGTCCAAACTCTGCAGCAACACCAAATGCGCCACGATAGAGCGCACCATCAATAACTATTCCACCACCGATACCCGTGCCGATGGTCAACATAATCATATTTTTATGACCTACACCCGCACCATGTTTGGCTTCTGCCCAAGCCGCTGCATTGGCATCGTTCTCAACAACAACGCGCTTCCCAGTTCGGTCAAAGAGCTCTTGCTTAAGATTAACTCCATTCCAGCCGGATATATTTGGCGTTGCCAGGATGGTCTCTCGATCGCTGGAGATAAAACCCGCCGCCGAAATGCCAATCTGCTCAACGTTATGTTGATGTGCAAGTTCTTTGATGACATCTGCGATTGCACTAGTGAGCGATTCACCACCGGCTTTTGGCGTATCAATTCGATGAGTTTGGATTATCTTGCCGGTTGAATCCACCACGCCGCCGAGAATTTTTGTCCCGCCGACATCGATACCAATACTTAAATCAGACAAGAATTAAGCCTCGAGTTTCTGCTTTAACTCGTTGAGAGCTTGATCAATTGTCGCGCGCTCTGCCTTTTGGCGCATCATCGATGGAACTGGCATGGAGAGCGCAACGGTTAATTCATATTTAACGGTGGTCTCATCATCGCCATTAGCTGTAATGGTGTATGAGCCAGTCATCTCGGTGAGTAGGTCTGCGTCATCTAAGGAGAAACTAATCTTTGATGGTGCAAGGCTCCAGTCATAATCCAAGGTGACGCGATCCTTCATCACGCCCGCATCAATTGCTACCTTGACTTGAAGGGCTCGACCCTCGCCATCGCGCTCTAGGACTTCCGCGCTCTTAATTGCGCCGGACCAAGTTGGGTACTCAGAGACAGCAGCCAGAACTGCATAGACCTGTGCTGCGGGTGCCTCGATGGAGATGGAATTGTGCGAAATATCGGCCATGGCAGAAGGTTACTCGCCAAAGTTGTAGGCAAAGTCCGCTTCCGCGCGCTAGCGTGTTACCTATGAATGAGTACTCAGTTCCGGCCATCGTGCCTCCGGCAACCTCAGGGAACCTCACCAACCTCATCGCAGAGCGCGCCTGGTTTGAGCCTGAGCGAGTCATGCTCTCCCGTCCAATCGGCGAGGGTTGGCTGCCGGTCACCGCACGAGAGCTTGAGAGTGAAATTCGCGCTGTTGCAAAGGGATTTATAGCTGCTGGAATTCAACCTGGTGAACGAATCGCACTCATGGCTCGTACTCGTTATGAGTGGACCATTTTAGATTTCGCAATCTGGTACGCGGGAGCGGTCACCGTACCTATTTATGAAACTTCTAGCGCAGAACAGATTCAATGGATTTTGCAAGATTCGGGTGCGGTCGGATTGATCGTTGAGACTCCACTCTTGCGCGAATTGGCCGAACCGGTTCGGCCAGCATCATGCCTCCACATTTGGACTATTACTGATGATGCCATCGCCCACCTCACTAATGGCGGAGCGAGCCTCTCTGATGGAGATATTGAGGCGCGTCGCAACACACTCAATCCTGACTCATTAGCCACTCTTATCTACACCTCCGGCACGACTGGAAAACCAAAAGGCGTAGAACTTACTCACGGAAATTTCCTCTCCGAGTGCGGCAACGTTGTTCAGGGAGCGAGTGATCTCTTCCTCAAACCAGGCGGCTCAACTCTGCTCTTCCTTCCGATCGCTCACGTATTTGGGCGAATGGTGCAAGTTGGAGCAATTACTGCTGGTTTGCATATGGCGCATTGTGGCGACATCGCTCGACTGCAACTCGACCTGGCCTCCTTCAAACCAACTTTTGTCTTGGCAGTTCCAAGAATTTTCGAGAAGGTTTACAACGGCGCAGAAGCGAAGGCTGATGCTGCAGGTAAGGGAAAGATATTTCGCAAAGCTGCAGATGTATCTGTCGCATATAGCCAGGCTCTCGATAGCGGAAAAGTTCCATTGTTCTTAAAATTGAAACATTCGCTCTTCGATAAATTAGTTTTCTCAAAGATTCGCGCGGCTTTGGGCGGTCGAGTTGAGGCAGCAATTTCTGGTGGAGCACCTTTAGGAACTCGTCTTGGTCATTTCTATCGTGGCGCAGGTATAAATATCCTCGAGGGATACGGCTTAACCGAAACCACAGCGGGCTCAAATCTCAACCTCTCTCGCGCGCAACGTATTGGTTCTGTAGGAAAGCCACTTCCGGGTACGACTATCAAAATCGCTGATGACGGAGAAGTTCTGATTAAAGGCGCAATTGTGATGCGCGGCTATTGGCAAAATCCAGCAGCGAATGCTGAAGTCTTTACTGAAGATCACTTCTTTAAGACTGGTGATCTTGGCGCACTCGATGCCGACGGCTTTCTCTCTATTGTTGGCCGTAAGAAGGAATTGATTGTCACAGCAGGTGGAAAGAATGTGGCGCCAGCTGTTTTGGAAGATCGTGTACGTGCCCATCCGTTAATAAGCCAATGTATGGTCGTTGGCGATAACAAACCATTTATCGCCGCCCTAGTCACACTCGATCCTGATGCACTTAAGGGCTGGGCTCACACCAACAAGAAAGATGGTGCGACTGTCGCCACTTTAGTGAAAGATCCAGATCTGCAGGCGGTCATTCAAACTGCGATTGATGATGCCAACAAGGCAGTAAGCCGCGCTGAATCAATTCGAAAGTTCACCATTCTGCCGGTCGATTTCTCGATAGCTAGCGGACAACTCACCGCAAAGCTTTCGGTCAAGCGACATGTTGTTGCGCAGGAGTTCGCCGCAGAGATTGAGCAATTATTCGCTAAGGGCGAGTAAGCAGATGTCGATGACGGCTGTTGAGCAAAGAAATCAACTTGCCGCTCAGCTCGATAGCATTCTTCGAAGCGAGATAGATTCCATTATCTACTCCCTAGATGAGGTAATTGGTCGCCCTGGAATAACCGCCTCCGCGCGTGCCGCACTTCGCCACATCTCTCGCCAACAACTCGAAGTGAGTGTTCGACTTCGTGAGGAAATTCTTCGACTACGTGGAATGGAAGAAGCAGATATTGCTCAGGTAACAACCTTGCGCCTGATTGAGCCGCTTACTCCCCGAGAAGTTGAAGTGCTCCAGCTCATTGCTGATGGCAAGAGTGCGCGAGAGATTGCAGAGTCACTCTTTCTGAGTGAAGCCACCATCAAATCCCATACCGCTGCGCTCTATCGAAAGTTTGGGACTAAATCTCGAGTCAGTACCGTCAGTGCGGCTAAGAACGCTGGGTTACTCAATGCCTAGCAGCTCTGAGAATTTTGCGCCCCAGATTTTCCAGCTCCACTCTCTCTCTACCCACGCCCTGCCGGCAACTCCCATATTTTTCGCCAGCGCTACATCGTTGAGTAAGTAAATTATCTTCGTCGCTATCTCTACAGGATCTCTGCCATCTACGGTATATCCGGTTCTGCCCTCGATAACTGCATCAGGAGCCCCACCAGAAGCACCGGCAATCACAGGTAATCCAGATGCGCTGGCTTCGAGATAGACAATCCCTAGACCTTCAACTTCCAGGCCAAAGAATCTAGAACGCGATGGCATGACAAAGATATCGCCCAAGCGAAAGTGATTGGGAAGTTCTTCGTATTTCATGCGACCGAGAAAGAGCACGCTACCTTCTACGCCATGTTTACTTACCAACTTCTTTAAGTGCTTCTCATATGGCCCAATCCCAACCAGAACCAGGAGCGCGTTGGGAATCTGTTTCAGAACGGTTGGCATAGCTTCAATTAAGCGATCTTGGCCTTTCCGATGCACAAGTCGACCTACCGAGAGAATTACTGGTCTCTCTCCGATTCCATATTTCTCGAGCAAATCTTTAGACTTCTCGTTATTAGCCGCTGGCGTAAAGTGATCAATCGCAACACCAGGTGCAATACGTACATACTCCGGATGAGATCCAAAAGCTGGTGCGATGGCATCTCGTGTGAAGTTACCTAAATAGGTCACTACATCAAGCGAATTCCCCATTCGGCGAAGCGCCCACGAGAAAGGTGGAACCTTTGCCCACCACACCTCATGGCCATGAGTCATTCCAATTTGTCTTTGAGCGCCAGCCTGCTTGAGAAATGGAGCCATCCAAGCAAGTGGCGCCGTAGCGCCATACCAAACAGTCGTGGCGCCATATTGATGCATCACTTCGGAAACTTGGGCAAACACTCGAGGAGTAGGAAGCAAAATCTTGCTCTTATCGCGAATAACAACTACGCCATGATCTGCGGTGAGCTTGTGATCAAAATTCTCACTGCCCGCTTGAGCGGAGGTATAGATAACTATCTTTGATCCATCGAGCTCATTGAGCAGACCGAGAATAAAAGATTCAATTCCACCAAGATGTGGCCCTAAATCGTTGGTGACCAGAAGTAGGGGTCTTGCCTGCGAAATCAAATTCGCTTCGCTCCAACGAATGGAAGGTGTCCAAAGTGAGATCCAAATGCTTCAACGCGCACGCGCGCTCCGGTGTGCGGAGCGTCAACCATTACTCCCCCGCCAAGATAAATACCTACGTGAGTTATCGGGCGTCCAAAAAATACTAAGTCACCAGGCATGAGGGCGTTGCGACTAACGCTTCGACCAAAGTGATACTGATAGGCAGCTGAATGCGGAAGTGAAACACCTGCGGCTTGAAATGCGCGCAAAGTTAAGCCAGAACAATCCCAGTAGACCATTCCGGCTGCACCAAATACATATCGATCGCCAATCTGCTTGATAGCAAATCGAAGCGCCAGCGAACCTCGACCGGAACCTAGCTTTGCTTTGGCGATCTGCGCCAAAGAGAATGCTTGATCGGCGTTATCTTGACTGCTACTTAACGCCGCTAGTCGTGCTTGTTCTGCCTTAGATAATTTGGAGAGCAGAGCTTGCGCTTCCTTGAGCTTCTGGTTTGCAAGAGCTTGACGAGCAACGAATTTATCGTGAGCAGCTTTGACGAGAGACAACTTATCGTTTACTAAAAGTGAGGTGGCTTGTAGTCGCTGCTTGGCCACTGAATATTGGCGAAGTTTGAGCGCCTTCTTCTTGGTGATCATCTCTAGCGATCCAGCCTCAGCGAGATAGAGCGTCGGATTTGAAGAGAAGATGAGTTGTAAGCCTTGGCCGATGCCACCCGATTTATATTGCTCGGCGGCGATGGAGCCCAAAGTCTTTGAGTATTGAGCAACGGTTGCTTGATCGGCTGCCGCTTGATTCTTCACGCTATTTAGCTTGCGAGTTAAGTTATCCATATCGACCTGAGCTTGCTGGGCGCTCTCGGCGATGCTGGTCGCCTCCTGCTGGAGGGCGATTACTTGATCTCGAACTTGGTTGAGGTTGGCCGCGCTAGCGAGAGGCAGAAAACTGCTCAGAGAGAGCAAGGTGGCCACCGCTACTGAAGTAACTCGCCTCGAAATTCTCACCGGCCTAGGGTACCAGTGGTCATTTTTGAGCCTATTTAAGCTCTAATCAGGTTATTGAGCGAAACGAAGTGGTGGCACGAGCCCACTCTCAGCAAGTGCTGAGATAGCACCCATAGCCCCACCATCTAATTCTCTCGGAGTTGTGATCTCAAGGAGCACGCTCATTACACAATCCGAACAAGCGAGCTCTTTCATTACGCAGCTGTCACAGTTGATCTTCATGCCAAGAAGGTAGCGGGCGCCACTGACAGTCAATTGGGTAGGTTTGGGCATATGAGTGAGGTCTGGGCGAATTTCGTGGTTGGCGCCGATGGCGCGACGACCCACCAGGGCAATTCGCGTGCACTGAGCTCGCACCTTGACCGTCGCAGATTTCATTCCATTAGAGAGAGCTTCGATCAGATTCTTATTGGCGGGCAGACTGCTCGCAGCGAGCCATATGGCAAAACCCCAAAGCCGCTGGTAGTCGTCACTAGGCAACCAACGAATATTGGCAGCGCTGCACGTAACCCGTTAGTGAAAATTTCGGCGCTCTCCCCTACTGAAACTTTGAGTCAACTCACGAGCGATTCTGATGAAAAAATACTGGTCGAAGGTGGGGCTAGTTTTCTGCGGGAGTTAATTGCGGCCGATCTAGTGGATGGTCTATTTATTACCCAAACCAATCTTGACGGAGATGGCGAGGCTATTGATTTAGAAAGCCTCACTCAGAATTTCGAGATTTCCCAAATCGAAGATAGCGATGGCGAAAGTTTTTATACCTATATTCGAAGGCGATAGTCAGCCAGTGATAGAAATAAGCGCAACTCCGCTTACGGCCAGAAAAATCCCTAAGTATTGAACTTTATGCAACCGCTCGTGGAGAAATTTGAAAGCTAAGAGCGCAGTCACTATCGGGAAAAGTGAACCGAGAATCATTGCAATAGAGACCAAGCCCTTTGTGGTTGCAACACCAAGTAAGAAGTTCGCTAAAAAGTCAGTCGAACCAATGATCGCTAGCATGATTAAATCCTGACGCTTAAAGCCACCGACGCTTCGGATTTTGAGTGCAAGCAGAGCGCAGAAGGAAACGGTTAAGAGTCGCATACTTGTCATTGTCATGAGCGAGCTTGTCTTGGAGCCTTGCGCCATAAATGTCAGCGCAGTTCCAAAACCGAGTGCCGCCGCTCCGCCGAGCGCTAATGGCTTAATTGGCAATCCTTTAATCACTTCCGGCCCAGAAGCACAGAAGGCGCCAGCAAGTGCAACACCCATACCGATGTACTGAATTAGATGAGGTCGCTCTCCCTGCGCGAAGGCGAAGGCGAGCGGAATGATTGCACTCAACGAGCTAATGGGCGAAACAACTCCCATGCGACCAGTTGCTAATCCGGCATAGAAGGCAGTTAAGCCAGCAAAGCCGGCGATTCCGGCACCTACTCCTGGAAGTAGGTATCCATTCCAACTTAAGTTGGGAGCGATGTAACCATTACTTCCCAGAATCAATGCAACTCCGACGACTAGTCCCACGGCTTGCGATGCGCCAGTAACTGCCATGGAATGAAAGCGCTTGGCTAGGTTTCCGCCAAGGAAATCTGCAGTGCCCCATAAAAAGCTCGAGAGTAGGGCGAGTATCGAAGCCATTTAAGAAGTCTACCTTTA
>CAIUHB010000205.1 GCA_903898855.1 uncultured Actinomycetes bacterium
CGGATTTGCTTCGAGCAGCGCATCAACCTCGGTCCGCAGCTTTGCCACCTCGAGCGCCATATTTGCCATCGCAGATTCGAGCTCGATGATTCGCGCGATACCCGCAAGGTTGATGCCTTCGCCGACTAAACGTTGAATGTTGCGGAGTGATGCGATGTCGCGTAATGAATATCGTCGACCGCGACCTGATGCACGACCTGGTGAAACTAATCCGAGCTTGTCGTATTGACGCAACGTCTGTGGGTGCATGCCCGAGAGTTGCGAGGCGACAGAGATGACGTAGACCGCCTCGTCATCATCGTGCTCGGTATTGCTCATGAGTTATGCCTTCGCTCGTTGCAGTAAATCGACGCGGGGGTCGAAATCTTTTGTTGCCTCGGCGAATTGTTCCAAAGCTTCCTTTGCTTTTCCATCCACACGTTGTGGCACTTGCACGGCGATGGTGACAAGAAGATCTCCTTGACCCTTCGTCGTCTTTACGCCACGGCCTTTAACGCGCAACGTGCGACCACTCGGTGTTCCGGGTGCAATGCGCACCGTAACTTCATCGCCATCCATGGTGGGTACTTTCACATCCGCACCAAGTGCGGCTTCGGTGAATGTCACTGGCAAATCCATATGCAGGTTTAACTCTTCCCGGCGAAAGACCGGATGTTTGGTTACGTGAACAATGATGTAGAGATCGCCGTTGCCGCCTTGTCCAGGCGCACCACGACCAGCGAGTTTGATCTTCGCGCCATCTTTGATACCAGCAGGAATGCGAGTGGTTGTTCCGTTGGCGTTTATTTCAGTGCCGAAAAGAGCGTTGCGAAACGAGATTGTTGTTTCGGTCTGCAGATCTTGGCCACGACGTGGACCGCGATGACCGCCACCAAAAAGGCTGGAGAAGATGTCATTCGCACCGTTACCGCCAGTGAACAAATCACTGAAGTCGCCCTGTGCGCTAAATCCACCAGGGCCACCGAAGCCGCCCATGTTGGGTGGGATTCGACCGCTGCCAATGGCATCGCGCATCTGGTCGTAATCCGCGCGCTTCTTATCGTCCGACAAGACTTCGTAGGCTTCGGAGACAGCTTTAAAGCGCTCCTCTAGTTTCTTGTCACCCTTGGTCTTATCGGGATGAAGTTCGCGCGCAAGCTTGCGGTACTGCTTTTTTATTTGAGCAGAATCATCCGACTTCTTGACGCCAAGGATTTGATACAAATCCTTTGAATACAAATCATTGGCGGCCATGGTTAATTCTCCGGATCGGTCACTGCTACTTGTGCAACGCGAATGACCTTATCTTTGAACTTGTATCCAGGTTGCAACACTTGTGTTGCTGTTGTCTCGGTGACATCAGCCGACGTGGAGTGCATTAACGCTTCATGGATGGTGGGATCAAACGGAACATTCACGTCGGCAAACTTGGTTAAACCAAGCTTTGTGGTGATCGCATTCAAGCGATCAGCGACAGCTTTAAAGCCGCCGGTTAACTCGCCATGTTGTTCTGCGCGATCCATGTCATCCAAGACTGGCAACAGCTCTGCAACAACCTTCTCGGTTGCAAATGCAAAGGATGCCGCCAAATCTTTTTCTACGCGCTTGCGATAGTTCGAGTAATCCGCCTGCAGGCGTTGTAGATCAGCTGTGAGGGTTTGC
>CAIUHB010000206.1 GCA_903898855.1 uncultured Actinomycetes bacterium
GCTCAATCTCTTTCGCCTCAGTGAGGGTTGGAGCAGGCACCTGTGCGGCATGTGCAACGCTAAAGCGCTTGCGTAGCTTGCCCTTGATACCAGTAGCACCGCGGACGCCGTTTTGATCGGCATCCGGCAGAGCCAATGGAGTGTTCTGTTCATGCTGGGTAAGGGTGTAAATCTTCTCAGCTGAAAGCGGCTCGTGGACTTCTACGAACTCGCCATGAGGCAACATAAGTAGTCGACCTGTCTCGCGACCATGAAGTACGAGTTCACGATCGGCGCGCTGCAAGGAGAGGCAGAGACGCTTGGTGATGACAAAGACGATTGGTGGAACCACAAAGAGACCGATGCGGGTAAACCACATGATGCCGTTGATGGTGAGGTGGAAGTGGGTAGCAATGATGTCGTTACCGCCGTTGATGAGAGATACCAACATGAAGGCGAGTGACATAGCGCCAAGTGCGGTGCGGTTAGGTGCATTGCGTGGTCGATCCAAGAGATGGTGCTCGCGCTTATCGCCAGTCATCCAGGATTCAATAAATGGATAGAGCGCCATTCCGGTAAAGAGAATTCCTGGAATGATCAAGCCTGGAATCAAAATGTTCCATGAGATGGTGTGACCAAATGCGTGGGTCTCTAGCGGGGGAGCGGCACGTACAAGTCCATCAAGCCATCCCATGTACCAGTCCGGTTGGGAACCAGCTGAAATTTGGCCAGGTGTGTATGGACCGTAAAGCCAGATTGGGTTGATAGATGCGAATGCGCCAAGGAATGCGGTGATTCCAAAGACGATGAAGAAGAATCCGCCGGCCTTTGCCATGTAGACAGGCATGAGTGGGTATCCGACAACGTTCTTCTCAGTACGACCTGGGCCAGGATATTGAGTGTGCTTCTGGTACCAGACCAACATCAAGTGAATGGTGATCAGTGCCAAGAAGATTCCTGGAAGAAGTAGAACGTGAACGGTGTAGATACGTGAGATGAAGACGTGTCCAGGGAATGGTCCACCGAAAGCAAAGAATGCTAGGTATGAACCAACTACTGGGATCGCCTGAATAATTGCTTCAGCGATACGAATACCTGTACCGGAGAGCAAGTCATCTGGAAGGGAGTAACCAAGGAAGCCTTCAACGATTCCAAGTGTCAAAAGGCCAACGCCGATGAGCCAGTTAAATTCACGTGGCTTGCGGAATGCGCCAGTGAAGAAGACGCGGAGCAAGTGAGCAACGATTGCGACCATAAAAATCAAAGCTGCCCAGTGGTGAATTTGGCGCATCAAAAGTCCACCACGAACATCAAATGAGATGTGAAGTGTGGAGGCATAAGAGGCGGACATGCTCACATGTTGAAGTGGAAGATAAGAACCGTTATAGACAACTTCATTCTGTGAAGGATCAAACCAGAAGGTTAGGAAAGTTCCGGTTAGAAGCAGGATGATGAATGAGTAGAGCGCAATCTCACCCAACATAAATGACCAGTGATCAGGGAAGACCTTGGTGAGGTTCTTCTTGAGCCACTTTGCGGCGCCAGTACGTTCATCGACGTAGTTAGCGACATTGCCCGCTATTTGTTCTTTCTTACTCATGATGAGCGCTCCCAGAAGCTAGGTCCGATTGGTTCAGTAAAGCCTTGCTTTGCAACGAGATATCCCTCGGCATCAACGGTGATTGCAAGCTGAGGAAGTGGGCGAGCAGCTGGTCCAAAAATTACCTTTGCCGCGCGAGTAACGTCGAATGTGGATTGGTGACATGGGCAGAGTAAGTGCTTGGTCTGTTGTTCATAGAGAGCAACAGCGCAGCCCATATGTGAACAAATCTTGGAGAAGGCAATGATTCCCTCGTGTGTCCATGAGAGGCGCTCGGCATCCAAGTTGAATTCTTCTGGACGAATGCGAATAAGTAGAACTGCATCCTTGCCAATATTTTCTAGAGTCCGCTCTGTGCCAGCAGGAAGTTCTGGAAGTACTTGAGCAACTGCGCCCACTTCAAGATCTTCTGGCTTGATTGGGCGACCAGATGGGTCGAGCACCAAACGCGTGCCTGACTTCCAATCTGTGGTGGAAAGGTACTTGCGAGGCAACGGGCCAAGATCGCGCAAAAGGACAAGCGGAGAAAGCCCCACGAGACCAACTGCCAGACCAAGTGTGCGCTTGATAAGCGAGCGACGGCCTAGGCCAGCTGCACCAGCACGCTCTTTAATTGTGGCAACGAAATCTTCGCGATCTGCTTCTTCAGAGCGGAACTCATGACGTTCTGCAACGACTTCGGTATCTGGCATAAGAGTTCTAGCCCATTGAATTGCACCGAGGCCAATGAATAGCAGCGCGATTGCAAGACCAGCACCGATACCAAGTTGTTGTGCATTGGTATCTCCCATTACTGGAAGAAATACGAAGGTGGTGGACTTTACGAAGTAGTAAGAGCCAATGAGTAGGAGAGTGCCGAGTGCAGAGATAAGAAAGAGAATCGCAACTTTCTTTTCGGCTGCTTTAGCAGCGTTCTCATCATGATCAGCTTTGCGATGAACATGCTCTGGCAGTCCTGGGTCTTGGAACTTCTGGATCTCATTAGTCATGTCGTTATCTCGCCTTCGATGCTAGCCATACGGCGATGCCGATGAGTAAACCAAGTCCAAGTGTCCAAGCAAGTAAGCCTTCTGTTACTGGACCCACGCGACCGAGTGATGCGCCGCCTAGTGCAGGTTCAGCTTGTGCTGCCTTGATCCACTTGATGATAGAAAGTTTCTCTGCTGGAGAGATGGTCTTGTCGGAGAACTTAGGCATTGATTGTGGGCCGGTAATCATTGCTTCGTAAATGTACTTAGCATCGACGCCCATCAACGTTGGTGCGTACTTACCAAGTGTGAGTGCACCACCTTGAGCGGCAAAGTTGTGGCACATCGCGCAGTTATTGCGGAAGAGCGTTCCACCTTGTGCTGTATTTCCATCGCGCTCGTAATTAAGCGAAGTTGGATCAACAGCTTGTGGGCCAGGTGCGAGTGATGCGACATAAGCGGCAAGTGCAGCGGTCTGCGCTGCGTCATATACCGGCTTCTTGCGCATTGCTTGTTGGCTCATATCGGCCATTGGCATACGGCCTGTACCTACTTGAAAATCAACAGCAGCGGCACCTACGCCGATAAGAGATGGTGCGATAGCGCCACCTTCGGCATTGAGGCCGTGGCAAGAGGAACAACCCTGAAGGAAGATTCGCTTACCTTCTGCAATTTGTGAACTCTGTTGCGTCACAGCAACGCTCTGTGCGGCAGGAGCTTCGCTAGCCACCGAGAAGGTAGTTCCGAGTCCGATGAGTGCAACAACCAACATGGCTGGAGCTGCCCAGCGATGTCTGCGGTAGCGCGAGAGTTTCTTAAGGCCGGATGACATATGGCTTCCTTACTTAATTAGGTAGATCGCAGAAAAGAGCGCGATCCAAACAATGTCGACGAAGTGCCAGTAATACGAGACCACAATCGCTGTGGTTGCTTGCTTGTGACCAAACTTCTGCGCCTTGAAAACGCGAACCATCACAATTAAGAATGCAATCAAGCCACCAGTCACGTGCATTCCGTGGAAGCCAGTGGTGATGTAGAAAACTGAACCATATGCTCGTGATGAGAGTGAAAGTCCATCGCGAACTAGATTTGCATACTCATAAATTTGGCCACCAATAAAGAAAGCGCCCATCAAGAAGGTAAGTGCAAACCACTCACGCATGCCCCACTTTGAAAACTTCCAGATGGAGGCGGTGCGACGAGCTTGAAAACGCTCAGCTGCGAAAACGCCAAATTGGCAAGTAACAGATGAGAGAACGAGGACTGTTGTGTTGATCGCTGCAAACTTAACGTTGAGCATGCCCGTGGACTCCGCCCAAACCTTCGGACCTTGTACTGCACGCGTAGTGAAGTACATAGCGAAGAGTGCAGCGAAGAACATCAACTCACTGGAGAGCCAAACAATTGTTCCGACGGCTACAAGATTCGGACGATTGACTTTAGGGGCGCCGCTAGCGGCACCTACCTGTGTGGAGTCGTGAGGGGCCGAGGTCGGCTGGTTAGTCATAAGGGGGATTATTCCTGATTTCGCCCTTAAATTTCCAAGCTATGGGGCGTAGCAGGATGGGGGTGGCGGTGAGACTCGTCACGCGGGAAAAGGCCACTTTGGTGGTTAAACTTAAGGCCATGAGCAGCCTCAATATCGTGGTCTATTCCGATGATCAAAGCGTGCGAAATACCATCGCCACCGCCCTTGGCCGCCGAGTCGCTGCCGACCTGCCAGAACACAAAATTCATGAGTTTGCCACAGGTCCCGCCCTCAGACTTTATGTCGATGCCAAGAAGCCAGTCGACCTTTTCATCCTGGATGGAGAGTCGGTTCGGGAAGGCGGCCTTGGAATAGCCCGCCAACTCAAGGATGAGCTCTTTAACTGCCCTCCGATTCTGGTCATCACCGGCCGACTTCAAGATAACTGGCTGGCATCCTGGTCGCGCGCGGAAGATATGGTCGTCCATCCAATTGATCCATTTACCTTGGCCGGCAAAGTGGCCGATTTATTGGCTGCCAAAAAGGTAGCTGTAACTAACTAATTAAATTTCGGCTTACGCACCGGAACGCGCTTGAGAAATTGAATCAGATTCTCAACCGTAGTCACATCGTGTCCGCCAAGTCGCTCAATTAACCCATGCAGAACTTCCACGGTAGCTCGGGCATCATCTAGCGCGCGGTGATTTGGCGCAGTTTCAGTATTAAAGAATTTTGCCAGAGTCCCCAATTTGTAGTTGATGACCTCTTCATAAGAGACCAAGAGCCGTGCCAGTGAGACGGTATCCAAAACTGAAAATGTGGGCCATGCGTGGCCAGCAGTTTTTGCGCCAGCCTTGATAAAACCCAAATCAAAGGGGGCGTTGTGCGCAACGATAAATGTTTCGTGGTGGCTTCCTAGAAACTCTAAAAAGGAGGGAAAGACCTCGGTAATTGATGGCGCGCCCTGGAGCATCTGGTCAGTGATGCCGGTCAACGAAGTTATGTAATCGGGAAGTGGGATTCCGGGATTTATGAAGGTACTAAATTCACCGAGAACTTCACCTGCGCGAACTTTGACTGCACCGATTTCGGTGATGCCGTTTCCTTGAGTAGGAGCGGCGCCAGTGGTCTCTAGATCGAGAACAACAAAGGTTGTCTCTGAGAGTGCGCGACCGGCCTCCTCGAACCCAGGCTGCCAACTCTTCTCAATCTTCACTCCACAAAGGTAGGGCTTAGGAGCGACATTTGAGCAAGAGAATTGCTATAGATTCGCCACATGTTGATTTTGCCAAAGAGCGAATTAAAAGTGTACCCACTCTGCTTGGGCGGAAATGTCTTTGGGTGGAGCGCTGATGAGAAGGAGTCCTTCGCTGTCCTAGACGCCTATGTTGAGGCGGGTGGAAATTTCATCGACACCGCTGATGTCTACTCAGAATGGAAAGATGGCAATGTAGGTGGCGAATCCGAAACCATCATCGGAAAATGGATGAAGGCTCGCGGAAATCGCTCGGAAATCGTGATTGCCACAAAAGTTTCCATGCTCTCCACTCGTCCCGGATTGAGCGCTTCCAATATCAAGGCGGCGGTGGATGATTCACTTCGCCGATTACACAGTGATTACATAGATTTGTATTACTCACATCAGTGGGATGAAAAGGTAGAACAGGCCGAGACGCTTGCGACTTATGGCGAATTAATAGCGTCGGGCAAGGTGAGACATATCGGGGCTTCCAACTTCTCCGGAGCTCAATTGCGGGACTCCTTTGCGCTCTCCGAAGCCAA
>CAIUHB010000207.1 GCA_903898855.1 uncultured Actinomycetes bacterium
AAAATCTCATGGATGTTCTCAGTGAACTCGGAATTGATGCGCATCTCGAGCTATGGAATGGTTCTATGAGAACCGAGTCGGATCTTGAGTCCCAAGCAAAGTTTTCACGCATCAGATTATGCCTGCCTGAGAGTAGGGAAATGGAAATCTTAGAATTCCTTCGAGTTCAACCTAAAATTGCAATAAGAAAGATTGCGACCATTTGGTGGGACATTTAGCGCAGATAGCCTCTGAATCCGTCTTATAGGGCGACTCTTCTCTCACTTTCATCCATAATGACCCTGTGAGCATTACTTCGACTGTGTCTACGATTAATGATTCGAATCCTCCACTCGTGCTGGTCCATGGATTGGGTTCGGCAGGGACTATTTGGAAAAGTTTGCTACCAGAGCTAGTAAAAAATTTCACTGTTTATTCCATCGATCTACCTGGACATGGTGATTCAGGCTTAGATGAGGAAGAGAAGTACGACCCACGATCAATTGGGAAAATGATTTTGGAGTACATGGAAGAAGTGCAAAATGTGCACGAGATGCACGTGGCTGGAAACTCTTTGGGAGGCTGGATTACTTTAGAGATGGCTGCCCTTGAACCGAATCGAATCTCAAGTGTGACTGCTTTAGCACCAGCTGGCTTATGGGTCGAACCTCCGACCATGAAGATTCCACCAAGTATTGATTCGCGCATTTTGGCCAAAATTTCACAGTTCTTTATGCCGATTGCCTTTCATATTCCACCACTGAAAGCCTTGGGGTACCGAAAAATTACTCATTTGTGGCGCGAGTTAAGTTATGAATCTTGCAGGGACTCAGTCATTGCCATGGCTCGATCCAAAGGTTATAAACCTCTATGGCAAGGAATGCGTGGTAAAAGTTTTGCTTCACAGATAGCTCCCGAAGTAAAAGTATCTATTGTCTTCGGAGATAGTGACTTGACCCTCCCAGAAAAATTAGCGCAGGATAGGTCGGTAGCTCCATCGCATGCTGATTGGATTCGGGTAGCTAATTGTGCTCACGTGATCATGTGGAACCACCCAGAGACAACAGTCAAATTAATCACCGAATCCGCAGGTTTATAGGGCGACCCTTCTTTCTTTTCAGGGTTGAAGGTCGCAAATAACTTTGAGTCCATCTACTAACGCAGCTTTTTCGTAATCCTCGTTAATTAAAACGGCTGTACGTCCGGAGGATTCTATTAAACCGAGTACTGAGGCAGCCCTGTAACCCGAGGCGCAATGAACCCAGATCTCATCCCGCTCAGACAATTCATTTAATCTTTCGCGGACCTCGTAGAAGGGAATGTGTACCGCGGATTGAATATGCGATTTTACATATTCAAGGTTCTGTCGGACATCTAGAATTACGATCGTTGAATGAGCCATAGCGTTCGGCAATTCTGAAAACGTCGCCACTCTTACAGTGCTGGGACTACTAAACTCTGATGTTGAGCCGATAAAGACCCCAGAAGGACGATCAACGCCAATTCGTGTGAGCTCGCGTTGAGCGAGGTCTATATCCTCTTTGCGATTTGAGAAGAGAAAGAGCCTATTGTCATGCGGTACTAACCAGCCAGCGTAACTTGCCATCGACCCATCTAAACCGAGCGAAATTGTTCCTCGAACATGTTCCTGTGACCATAAGGCGCGACTTCGCAAGTCGATCACCCACGAACCCGAATCGATAGCACGCAGCAATTCCTGAGAATTACTCGAATCAAGATGAGACAAATCTATAGGCAAGGGACCGCTTGCATTTATTGCAGACATATATTTGAAGTAGTCGGGAAAACGATCCAGGGTATTGAGAATGGAATCTACATACTCAATTCGGTCCTGTAAGAAGGATGGATTCACAAACTTTTCATCACCAATAGTGGAAGACTCTGAGATGGAAGGAGTTGCTGAACAGAAGGATCCGAAACCATGAGTCGGATAGATATTAACTTCATCGCTCAGCAGTTCGGCGAGGCTTCTTACGGAATCATGCTGCAAGCCAGCTAGTTCACGAGCATGTTCTTGACCCAGTAGATCAGGGCGACCAGTGGTCCCATGCAGGAGCGACCCCCCAGTAAAGATCCCGATTGTGGAACCCCCTGCATTTAAGAGCTGATACGCCATGTGCGTAAAAGTGTGGCCAGGGGTAGCTCTCATTTTTAGGGCAAAAGTGCCTATGACAATTTCCTCAAGAGGAGTTATACCTCGACTGTTGAAAGCGACAGAGTCTTCCTTGTTGATGAGATAAGGCGTGGCATGCTGTCGAGAAAGTTCTAATCCTCCAGAGATGTAATCATTATGAATGTGTGTCTCTAAGACTGCGCCAAGTGTGAGATCGTGCTTAATCAATAGTTCATTTACCCGATCAATATCGCGTTGCGGGTCAATGATTGCAGCCGTTTTGCCGTCATGAATGAGGTATGAGCGATCTCCGAGTGACTTCGTCTCGATTACTAAAATCTGTGGCTCCATATTGGAAGTCCAATCCCATCGACCATTTGATAGTACTCCTAAAAGTGAATTTAAGTTTTTTAGTCGACATTCACACATCTTTACTGCCATTGTTGTTTAGCGAAAAGAAGCGTACGGTGAACAAATGAGAAAATTTGATGTTGTAGTTCTTGGAGCTGGATCCGCAGGTGAGGCAGTTTCAAGGAGTCTTGCTAAAGCAGGAAAGTCAGTTGCTCTCATTGAGAGGCTCCGAGTTGGCGGTGAATGCGCTTATGTCTCATGTATGCCAAGTAAAGCAATGCTTAGAAGTGCACAAGTAAGGAAACTTGCGAAAGATCTCTTGGCGATAGGGGCCGCATCGGAGCAACTAGTGATGGATAGTGACGAAGCAGCATTTCAACATGCAGCCCGCCGTAGAGATGAAATTACATCTCACCGAAATGACGAAAACGCGGCCAGCGAAATAATTAGTGCTGGAATTACACTTTATCGCGGAGACGGATCCTTCAAAAATAGTACATCGTTAGAAGTGAATGGTGAGAGCCTAACCTGGACTGACTTAGTGATTGCGACGGGATCTACAGCGACAATTCCCGAAATTCGCGGATTATCAACTATTGGTTATTGGAGAAGCGACGACGCCCTCTCCGCAGAAAAAGCGCCAGAATCGATTGCAATTATTGGGGGTGGTCCAGCAGCTTGTGAATTAGCGCAGATATTCTCCCGCTTTGGTACTGCAACAACAGTGATTGAGCATGGTAATCAGATTGCGGGTAAAGAGCATTCTGACGTTGCCTCCAGACTTGCTGCGAATCTGAAGCTTGAGGGCATCAAAATCCTGCTAAATACAGAAGTTCTATTTGCCGAGGTTGAAGGTAAGAATAGATCTAAGCTCACACTTTCTGATGGGCAAGTTTTAACATTTGATCAGGTTGTCGTGGCAACTGGTCGTCATCCCAACACGGCACAGCTGAATCTAGAGGCTCTCGGAATTAAGTTGGGGAAGAAGGGTGAGGTGGTTATAGATGAAAATTGCAAGGTTGTAGGAACCTCAAATCTTTGGGCTGCTGGAGATGTAACAGCACTTGCCCCCTTTACTCACACAGCAAACTACCAAGCACGAATCATCACAGCCAATATCTCGGGTGGTTCAAAGCAGGCCAACTATGCGGCAATACCTCGCGCAATTTATACAGATCCCCCCGTCGCAAGCGTGGGCAACCTTTCCAATCCGGAGGAAGACCCAGATATTGCCACCGCGAGAATTGAACTTAGTGAGGTATCTCGAAATGCAACCGACGGAGAAAAGGGTGGCTTACTGATTCTGGCCGCAGATCTGGTTGAAGGTGTTCTAGTCGGAGCGTCAGCGATTGGTCCACATGCTGACGAGTGGATAGCCGAAGCCACACTGGCTATTCGTGCAAAAGTTTCCCTCTTAGTTCTAGAAGATGTCGTACATCCTTTTCCTACCTTTAGCGAAGCATTCGAAGGTCCGATCCGTGAGCTTGCAGGCAAGTATAGAAACTTTCATGATCGATTGAATGGAAAGGAGAGTTAAGGTGATGCAATGTGAACATGAATTTAAGTTAGATGAAAAGACAAAAGAAGTTAGGTGTCTAAAGTGTGGCGATCTTGACGATGAGATGCAGCAGTCAAATCCAGCTCTTGCAATCCAAGAGGAGAAAGATGACTTCTATAAGACTCAGACATCATTTGAATAATCGTTCTTAATATATTTGCAAAAAGTACAAAGGTGAGTGAAGAAGAGATTCAGCTCGTGGCTCTTTCTCTTTGAATGAGATACCTGGTTACTATTTCCCTATGAGTTTTCCAGTCGTAAATGGCCTGCGAGGTATCGAATTTGGCACCAAGGGCAAGTTCCGCGAAGAACTCATTGCTCTGATTCTGAAGGGCCAGAAGAGAGCAACGGCTGGAACTTTGGAGTGGGACTACAAAGCTGAAGGCGAAGCAATTGAGCACGTCGGTGAAAGATTGGCCGTTCTCAATAGTGAAAGTCTGCATGTTGCGACCATTCAAGCTAGCAAGGTAGATGTAGTTCGATTCGCGGATGTCCCCACAGAGTTCGCTCTCGCCGAGGGTGAAGGAGATCTATCGGGGGATGACTTCCGAGAGAGTCACCTTCGATATTGGACTCGAGCAGGATTGACCATTACAGATGACACAGAGATCGTCCTCTTGTACTTTGATCTCGTTGAGCAGTTCATTTAGGGGAGGGAGCCAAGATGAAAGAGAACTTCGCCAAAGCCTGGAAGCAACTTCCACGCACGATAAGAAAGACGATTGCCCTAGTCCTCGGATTCACCTTGATCATCACCGGTCTCTTATTGGTGATCCTTCCGGGGCCGTTCACATTACCGCTCGTGGTTCTAGGGCTTGTTGTTCTTGCTCTTGAGTTTGCTTGGGCCGAGACCCTCTTACATCGCGTCCGCAAAGAGGGCGCAAAGCTCAACCCAAAGAAAATCTTTAAGAAGCAGAAATTAGATTAGAGGCTAAACGATGGATATTCGTCAGTCACCAAGATGAGTGCATAGCCGTAGACCCGATTCCAGAACTTCATGGTTCCAAGAACGAGAGTGAGCGCCCAATTCGGATACTTACCTGTTGACCAGGTAATGACCCAAGCAACTACTGAAGCCAGCAGAGCAAGAACTGTGTAGATGCAGCCAACAATGTAGAGCGGAATCGCTAAGAACCATTTGACGAGTGGCAGGCCGCGATTGAGCTTGCGCCCACCATCGACGTCGGGAAGCAGAACGGCCACATTTGGATTGCGTTCTATCGATGGGTAATCGTCAGTAAGTAGGAATAGGTAAGCAAAGGCTCTGGTCTGGAGTTCTATCAGGGAGTGGTTGAAACTCAAGACATAACTTGGGTAGACGCCACGTACGACAAGGGCCAAAAGAGCGGGGAGAACAATCAGTCCAGTCGACCATCCAAGATGCATGGATTGAGTGAAGGTCGCGATAAAGACTAAGACTGGGGCGACGAGAATTCCGCGCAGGAAGACAGTCGTCTTATCTCGGTTTTCAATCTGGACATTAATGATGGTCTCTACTTGATTGCTCATAGTTTTATTGTATGCCCCCTTCCTTAATCGCTATACACTTCCAGAAATGGAGACCGAAGCAGGAAAGTATTGGAGAGATTCGCTCGCAGCATGGGCGATCCCATCAGAGATCATCGACCAGGCTCCGGAGAATCCATGGATTCATCCTCCTGCAATGTTTGATCTGCCCCAGGTTATCGAGGACTCAATCTCGCATCAACGAGCGAGGGAAGTTCTTGAACCAGGGGATTCGCTACTCGATATCGGATGTGGTGGCGGAATTGCAGCATTCGCTGTTGTGCCACCGGTAGGACATGTCATTGGTGTCGATCACCAAGCAGAGATGCTCGAGATGTTCTCATCGAATGCCAAAGCACGAGGCGTTACATCAGAGGTCTTTGAAGGATTTTGGCCAGCCGTAGCCGAAAAGGTCCAAGTGGCAGATGTCGTTGCCACTCATCACGTCGTCTATAACGTCTCAGGAATTGAAGAGTTTCTCCTTGCGATGAATGCACACGCTATGAAGAGAGTGATCATTGAGATGCCCCAGCGGCATCCTCTTACAACGGCAGCTCCGCTCTGGAAACATTTCTGGAACCTTGAACGCCCCGTTGACCCAACTCCAGAAGATTTAATGAATGTCTTGTCCGAACTTGGCATAAGTGCTCATTTAGAACTCTGGGAAGGTTCGATGCGAACTGAAGCAGACCTTAAGTCCCAAGCAAACTTCTCTCGAATTCGACTTTGCTTACCTGAATCTCGAGAAGGAGAAGTTCTTGAATTTCTTACCTCACAACCAAAGGTCGCCATTCGAAATCTGGCGACCATTTGGTGGGATTGCTAAGTTTTTGTAGAGGCCTTAGCGCTTTAACTGAAGAACTGTTGTCACTACGGCGATGATCAAGATACCAAGTGCAGCGCCAAAGTCGGCAGGCTTATGCTTCTTGCTGATGTGAGCGAACATTGCCCCAAGGAAGTAGAGAGCTAAGCAAGCGGCAGCGAGAGTTCCGAGTGGCTTGCTCCAGATTCCTACGATGATTCCCAAACCGCCAGCGATCTCCAGGAGTGCAAGAACTGGGATCTGGTTTGGCTTCACGCCAACAGAGGCCATAGCTGTCATGACATCTGGAACCTTCTTGAGCTTGGCGATGGCTGAGCCGATTGCGGCAAAGGCGAGTAGTGCGCCGAAGATATCGAGTGCAATTTTCATCTGTATTCCTTCTCTGTAGTCAGGGTCTTAGTTTAGAGCCACTCGATTAACCTTAAGATGAAGCGCAGGAGGTTTCTCTATACTTTAAAGATGAGCGAAGAGTCAGTCAGGGCCGAGATTCTTGAAACCGGCAACCCAAAGATTAAGTCGGCTCGAATAGTCATCGGTGCAAAACCAGAGGCCATCTTCTTGATTCTTGCTAACCCAAAGCGCCATCAAGAGATTGATGGAAGTAAGACGATTACTTCGAATATCAGCGGACCAAGTGAACTCGTCATGGGATCTAAGTTCGGGATGCAGATGCACTTAGGAATCGATTATCGAATTAGCAATACTGTGGTCGAGTATGAGAAGAACGCACTCATTGCCTGGCGTCATCTTGGACGCTGGAGATGGCGATACGAGTTGGAAGACCTCGGAAATGGCTCGACACTTGTGACCGAAACTTTTGATGGGGCAGCCGGGCCTTGGCTTTCGCAGATGTGGCTCAGTTTCCGCAAGGCCTACCCGTGGACTCAGATTGCTGTGGCAAAGACCCTTGTACGTCTCAAAGGTTTGGCAGAAAACGTCTAGAGGCGTAGAAGACAGGGTCCACTTAAAGAGTCTTCAATTTGAAGTGGCAGGCAACGGTTCTTGATGAGATTCTTCTCGTATGAAATTTCTGAGTCGCGTTGCTCTCCTTGGATTATTGGCAAGTGCTTTTGCGGTTTCACCCGCCCAAGCCGCCGGTCCCTATGACGCGTCTTCCGTGATGTTTGCTCAGATGATGGTGCCTCATCACCAGCAGGCTGTCTTGATCTCGAAGTGGGCACTCAAGCAATCATCAAATGCCTCTGTGAAGAAGTTGGCGGCTCGCATCATTGCGGAGCAAGGCCCAGAGATTACCCAAATGCAGAAGTGGATCCCTTCAAGTGCGATGTCAGGCATGGATATGCCGATGCAGGGGATTGTGAGTGCAGATGACCTTGCAAAGCTGAAGGCTGCGACGGGTAAGAAGTTTGATGGCCTGTACTTGGTCGATATGACAATGCACCATCAAGGCGCGATCGCGATGGCAACGCCTTTGATGAAGTCAAAGAATGCTGAAGTCGCAGCGCTGTGCAAGTCAATCGTCTCCGGCCAGAGCGCAGAGATCAAAGAGATGTATCGCATCATGACGACAGGGAAGTAACCGGGTTTCTTAGCTAACCCAATAATCTTCTAAATTCGAGCCAGACTAAAGTTCCGCTTCTTCGTCAGCATCATGATTCACGGTTGATGCGAAATCCACGAGGCGCAGTAGGAACTTTAGATTCAAGGCGCTAATCAAGGTAGCAAGAACCGCTCCGATAAAGATCGGAATTCGAAGTCCGAAGGTCGAGACCCATCCGCCGAGTAGCGATCCGAATGGCATCATGCCCCACACAAGAGTTCGTCGGGTCCCATGAATACGTCCGTAGAGCTTGTTTGGAATGAGTTCCTGATACGTCGCCATAATCAAGATATTCCAATACGTTCCAAGCCCCGTCATGATGATTCCCATGAGTACGAAGGGAACGATATTTGTTAAGAAGGAAGTCGCAACCCAGAGCAGGCACTGAACCAACATGCTCACGCCCATAACCCGTCCCCGGCCAAATCGTTCAGACATCCGAGCGGCGGTGAGAGAAGCGATAATTGAGCCGCTTCCTTGAATCGCCATGGCAAGACCGAAGTACGAGGCCTTTAAGTGGAGCGTATGAAGGATGAAGAGAATTATCGTTGCACTCGAGAAGTTGAAGCAGAATCCGATACTCGTGGTCATTAAAACCAGATGACGCATTTGCTTATGGTTATAGAGATACTTAATGCCGAACTTCAGGCTCTGAATAAAAGGCTCGTGCTCTTTAGCGGCTTCACCTTCCGCTCGAACATCATGAACGGCTTGGAGTGGAATCAAAAGAATAAGTGAAGCTGCGACTACATAGCCGGCGCTCGAGACGAAGAGTGGGACTCCGATCGCCAAGCCATAGAGGAAACCACCGGTTGGTCCACCCATAAAGTCTTGAACGATCGTCTCGGCTAAATAGAGGCGGGAATTGCCACGTTCGAGTTCGTCCTTCTCAAGTAACTTAGGAATCAGAGTTTGAGCCGTCGTATCAGCGATAACTTCACATGTGCCAAAGACTGCGACCGCCAGGAAGAGCCAAGCAATGGTGAGGTGATGTGTGGCTATGGCAAGTGAAACCGATGCTGCTGTCAGAGTGCGGATTCCGTGAGCAAAGGCCAGGAAGGTACGTCGGTTTATTCGATCAGCAAGCCCACCGATCGGAATTGCAAAGAGCAGCCACGGAAGCATGCTGAGGGCCGAGATTGCAGAGATAGAGACCGGAGCTGTTGTTAACTTAACCGCGATGAGAGGAATGGATACCCGCAAAATTCCGTCAGCAAAATTACTCGCTATCGCCGCTGACCAGAGTCGGTTAAAGGCGGGGGAGAAGCTGCTCATTGAAGCCATACCTGACTTTACCCTTGAGCCATGATCGCGTCATGGACATATTGAGCCAGACCCCGAACTCTTCCGTCGTAATACTCTTTAAAGCGAGCATCTTCGATATACATGATCGCTAAATTCTTCTGCATATCGACCGAACATTGATAGAACCACTTGGTGATCGCTTCTCTGTGAGCAACTACCGCCCGTTGCGCTTCAGGTGATGAGATATCGAGAGAGTTGCCGTAGGCATATACGAATAGTTCGGTCACGGCCTCTTGATCTGCTTTTGCCGCCTGAAAATCTGCGGGGGAGTATTTAGAAGTCCGGGCTGAAGATTCAGCGTAGGCATCAGTATCGCCCCATCGCTCTTTTGCTTCTGACTCGTACGACTCCATTCCGAGATTCTAACTCTTACCGAGAAGGCGACACCTTTATACTCGAGACATGTCCAAGAAGAGTGAGTCGAAGGTAGCGGCAAAAGCGACTGTCAAAGATGCCGACTTCTACGATCTTCATGATGGCGAATGGCGCAAGATCGGACTAGCGGCTCCAGCAAGACGAGCTCTTGTGGATGCAAAGCTTTATAAGGTTTCAGATCTTCGAAGGATCTCACTTGATGATTTGGCTGAGCTCCACGGTATGGGCAAGTCGGCCATCGCCCGCATCAAGGTAATTATGGAAGCGAAGAAGATCCGGTTTCGCTAGTTCTCTTTGTATACTTTCGGCATGAAGCGATTTATGATCTTTGTGATCGACCGTGAAACC
>CAIUHB010000208.1 GCA_903898855.1 uncultured Actinomycetes bacterium
CGTCATGGAGTCGCAAACGGTATTTGGCCGCAGCGATGGCTTTATCACCTCTCTTGATGCCAAAGGTAAAGTGAGTTGGACGCTTCATCTAGGCGGCCCGCTTGATGATTTAGCATCTGGCGTAACGCGAGATGCCGCAGGCAATTTCTGGGTAGTTGGTGCCAGCCCGCAAGGTTCAGCTGCGCCTACATCTAATGCGGCCAGCGCGCTAAATCCAGATGGAGTCATTGCCGATACCGTTCCAGTTTCTGACTCCACACCACGAGTTTTAACGGTTTGGAAAGTTTCGGCCGATGGAAAGTTACTTTCCACTTACTCCTATCCAATGAGCATGGGCGTTTATCCACGCACCATTGCGATAAGTGGAAGTGGTTTTATTGCAGGTGGCGACTTGGCTGATGGAACTTCATTTACGCTTTCAATCTCTAGCCTCGGTGAATTCAGCAACCTCGCAACATTCACCAGCAAGCGCATTAACCCAGTGGCAATCACGGTTATTCCGGCGGGCAGCGCCACTTTTAAGAGTTTTATCTCCAGCACAACAATTGTTGGTATCCCGAGCTGGAAGCCAAAGAGTGCGATTCCTGTCGTACTCCAATATGCAAAAGTTCCAACTTTAAGAGCGGCATACTCGCTTAAAGGAACTGTGAATAATCTGCTCTACCAGAGCGGGCTTGGACTTGTAGTGGTCGCCGATCAGGCAAGTGCCTACGCGATCTATCTCTTCCCAGTTCTTTAAGGGGCTTTAAAGAGCGTTAACTTATTTGCATTGCTTGCGACGGCATAACGTTTTGTGCCAAGCGTGATCCAAGCGGCATTTACATCGGAGGCAAGCGCATTTGCTGATACAAGCGAAATTGTTTGATCGGCGCTATTTTCAGCGCAGAGCCGATTCTGGCAGGAGAAGAGAGTTCCAGCTCCAGTCAGAGCGATAGGAGAACTTGGAATTCCATAGTTAGTAGTGGCGAGAGTTGTTGGTGCGGTTGGGGTACCAATGTTTTTTAGATCCAACCAACGAATTTGGTCAGCTTGTGTCGGAAGAATTGTGGATGCAAACCACGAGGCACTCTGGCTTTTTCCGGAGTTGTAGAGGGAAACATCGAAGCCAGCCACGGCTACTCCGAAACCACTTGAGTCAAGAGTTTGGTACTGCCAGTCCTCTGGATAGGCGCTGTCGCGATATGCAATGCGCACTTCACCGCGAAGTGGTTGTTTGTCAGTATTTACGGAGAGAACTGAGTCATAGAGAACATAAACTCGAGGACCCGAAGAGATGGCCTTTAGGTGAAAGCCAACATCGCCGGTTGTGCGACCATCGGTTTGACGATCGCCATCTAGTAATTCATATCGCCAGTTCGTTCCATCTCGCACCGCGCCGAGCAAAATTCCTTGGCTCTCATCGCGATAGAAAACTTGAAGACCCGAGGGCGTAACAGCACATGCACTTGCGCCGCTCACATCAGAGGCAGTTCGAACTCTTACTGGTTCGGTGTAGGGCTGAATTTTAGGGCCGTTACCATCGACAATCGAGTAACTCCAACTCTTGCCATTAAAGCTCGCCGAACGAAGCCATTTCTTTGTTAAATCTGCATAAAAAACATTAAGAGTTTCGACCTTATTGATTACGCCAACACATACCGAAATATTTCCCGAGACATCATCGGCGGTTTTGCCACCAGTAGTGGCATTGCCGTCAATGACGCTGGTGGACCAGCTCCCAGAGTTGTAAGTGGCTGCCTTAACGTCGCCATTTTTGGAATCGCTGTAAATAATCATCGGCTTATTATTAAATTTAGTTACCGCAAGATTTTTGGCATCTGCCTTGGCATCGATAACGCTGGTACTCCAGGCTGCCTGCGGTATCACGGCATTTGTAGTCACTGGATCTGAAGTTCCGAGCGCATTCTTTGCCGTGATTGAAAAAGAGTAGGCGACGCCATTCTTCAGTCCAGTGATAACTGCTGGGCCTTTAATTACAGTCTTAGTAAATCCGCCAGGTGAGACCTTAATGTCATATGAACTGACTTGTGAGGTTCGTGCGTTAGTCGGTTTATCAAATACCACAATCGCTGACTTATCCCCAACTAGCGCACTTTGATTGCGGGGGACTGAAGGTATGCCGACTGGAACACCAGCTGGTGGTTTAGTCATCATGTCTTGGAACATTGCAATAACCAGTGGACCAGGTGATCTAAATACCTCACCAGGAGCCAGAGTTGGAGTCATGACCGCATTTGGATCACCTTTAGGAAATTGGTTCTCATCTAGGTGGCTAATGGATGAACCAGAGGAGTACTGAGATGGCGTATAGAGAATTGGGTTAACACCATTATTAATTTTTATAGCTTGCTTGCCAGACCAAATTAACTTATTGGTGAATGCGTTTGCAAGCTCTACAGATGGCGAAGGCAAATCGCTGAGTCGAGTGCCATCTGGCAATTGAGTGTAAGCATCAAAGGGAGTTGGTTGTTGGATGCTACCAAAGCCAAAGAGAATTTCATCATTCGAGATAAAGCCTAAACCGTGCGCAAGTTCATGAATGATGATTGATTCCAGGTCATAGAGACCCGGTGGACAATTTCCATCGGTTCCCAAATAGAGATTCGAACCGATTGTGCTATTTATTCGGATAGTGATCTCGGGATTTGCAGGGTCTAAATCTTTTCCAGCCAGAGCATTGGCCATGGCGGAGGAGTAGTACAACTCGCTATCGGGTGCATTAGTAAAACCTTGGAAATAATTAACTGGTGAGGATGATGCTAAAACTGCAAGAGAGGATTGACGCCCAAATGTGGCATCGACGTGAATTGGAACCGTGGAGGCGAAGTTAGCTGACCAGACATCTACCGCTGCTTGAACTGCAGCTTGGTATTGCGCTGGGACGGTGTTGAAGTTGATGATGAAAGAACTTGTCTTATCAACGTGCGCGCTCTTGGTAGCTGCAGCTAACGAAGCGCTCTGAGTTTTGGCACCCGCATAGGTATAGGCCCAACCAGCTGGGATTTCCTTGACGCTGAGTGCGTTAGCGGCGGGAGCCGGAGCTGCAAGCAGAGTGGCGAGCAGCGCTGCTATGAGGGGAAATGATCTGGCTCGCACACACAAAACTTAGCAGTCTGAGAGGATTGCTGCCATGAAGCCTCTAGTCACCGTCTATTCGCGCAGCACCTGCCACCTTTGCGATGTAGCCCTGGAGACCCTTCACGGATTACAGAG
>CAIUHB010000209.1 GCA_903898855.1 uncultured Actinomycetes bacterium
CAATTGTTCTGGTGATGGAGTAATTCTCACCTCGTCGTTCTGCAGAATGGAATCCAGCCGCAGGAATCCAGATTGTCGCAATATTGGGAGTGCCGAGCTGTTCAGCAGCCCACGCCCGTGCAACCCGGTAATCATGGGTCTCTCCGGTCGGTATTTCTGTAAACCTCATTCGCATATCTTAGGGAGAGGGATAAACACGCTCAATCTAAGCTGTGGCCGAGCCAGCGTTGCCTCTAGGTACCATTTGCCCTAGGTTTTGCTCTAGGTTTTCCTAGGTTTGTTCAGATAATGGAGAGAGAGGAAGTGAGATGGCAGAGAAGCGTTTCCTCTCGTGGCTTGGATTCAACTCCGATTCGTTAACAAAGTTAGATGCTGCGCAATCGACGAATTCTGACTCTCTCACCCAGTCGGGTGCATCCCCTGACTCATCGCGCGCTGCACAAGCAACCACTGGAACTGGGAAAGAGAGTTCCGCAACCCAGTCTGTGAGTTCAGTTGCTCGGATACGTGAACTAGAGGCTCAACTTGCTGACCTTCGTTCCCGCCGCGACCTCACCTCTCTCACTAAAGAAGAATTTGAAATTCTCGCAACCGAGACTGCTATGAGTCTGGTGAAAACGGCGCAGGTTCGAGAATCCCGAAGCATTAGTGCGGCCCAAAAACTGGCGCAAGATAGTGCACGCAGCGCTCAGAGCGCTATCGATGAAGCTGAAAGTGCGGCAAAGCAACTTCTGGCCGCTGCCGATGAACGCAGTAAAAGTCTGCTCCAAAGTGCCGAGGAGAAGGCACGTAAGATCGCCAGCAAGGCTGAAGCGCATGCGAGTCAGACGCTGGCAGACTCCCAACGTGAAATTGAATCTCTTCTCTCTTCGAGGAAGAAAGAGGCATCGAGCATCCTCTCTGTCGCCAAGAAGAACGCTGATGAACTTCTAAACGATGCACTCACTGATGTTGATCGATACAAGAGCTGGCTCTCTCATACGATGAGTGAGTCTGAGCGGGTATATAAATGGCAGATGACCTCACTTGCCGGCGCCGCAGATGCAATTGAAGAGGCGAAAGGGAAACTCACTTCTGCTTATTCGACGTTCAAAGAGATGCATTCCACAATCCTTGCAAATGTGATTGATGGGAAGACACCGCCTCCCCAAGAATTAGTAGAGGTTTCGCCTCGACTCACCTCAACTCCGGCGAAGCGGAGATCACCATCTCGAGCAAGTGCTAAGTCGAGTCCAGCAAAGAAGACCGCCAAGTCAAGCACGTCGAAAAGAAAATCTGCAAGGACTTCAAGTACGAGTGGCGCGGCTGCAACCGGTGCTGTCGCAAAGGGTTCAGCCCGTGGTTCGGCTCGTAGCAAAAAGAAGTAAGTAGAAGATCCATTAGCTCTCTCAGAAAAACTCAGCAGAAAAATTCGGCGGTATCTTCAAAGCACATAACGCCTATTGATGGTCTGCGGGCTATTGCAGTTGCGGCAGTTCTTCTCTACCACTTAGGCGTCTCCTGGATACCGGGCGGCTTTTTAGGCGTAGATCTTTTCTTTGTAATCTCCGGTTATGTCATTACCCGATTGATTCTTGACTCTATTGATCGCTCTGGCGCACTGGATTTTCGCGAGTTCTATCTTGCCCGAGTTCGCAGACTCATTCCAGCTCTTCTGCTTCTGATTCTGGCAACTCTGCCACTCCTTGCCCTTTGCGCATCCGATGCTACAAAGCGATTCCTCTCTGACCTCCCATTCGTCCTCTCTGGAAGTAACAATTGGCGCTTGGTCGCAGAACACACTGATTACTTTGCGACGATCGGACGTCCTCCACTACTTCAACACACTTGGTCACTTGCGGTAGAGGCTCAGTTCTACCTCGCATGGCCGATTATCTTGATCCTCGCCCTTAGATTCTTCGGAAAGAGAAGGCTCGGTCGAATAGCACTTGTTATCTCCGCTATC
>CAIUHB010000210.1 GCA_903898855.1 uncultured Actinomycetes bacterium
CTCCGCCTGGACATCCTGACTTATTGGCTTATCTTCTACACATCGAACTACTGATCTAGTTCGATCCCAATAGACAGGCTCACCCTTAGGAATTTCTCGACTGCAGACTTCACAGATGCTTATCCGCTTAGCCGATATCGCTCTCCAGCTACTCACCTATTTAGCCTAATCCTGACTTACCTAACTGTCACTAGTGCATTCGATTTAGTAATTTTTTTCTACTTCTTTACCTGACACTTCGGACAGAAGTGCGAAGACCGGTTTCCAAAGGCAATCCGCTTAATAGGCCGACCACATCTCGGGCATGGCACTCCTTCTTGCCCATACGCAGCAAGTGAAATCTCAAAGAATCTGCTCTCAACATTGACGTTGATGTACAACGCATCAAAGGGTGTACCGCCCACCGGCCCCTCGTCATTTCAATTCATGGGCTTTAAGATCGTCCCATGTGCAAAATGGAGAGCAATGGCGGAAAGTGCACAGAACTCGACATTAACCCAGAAAAATGGAGCAAATCTTCCCCCCTTCCTAAACCTGAGTGGATGCGGCCATCCCTCGAAGCCTTCCAACGAGCAATCAAACATCAAAATGAATATAACCGAGATGCTTCCCTCAAAGAATTATCCGCAATAGATGACAATGCCCTTAGAAGCTGGTTTGTTGAACATGCCCAAAATATCGGAAAAATTAGGTTTACCGGCTTGGGTTCCAAGTCGACGCCATTGTCTGTCAGAGATTTAGATCCGAATAAGGCAATCGGGAAATATGAAGCCGTAATCTTTGCTGTCGATTCCTACAAGTGTGTTTATTGCGACTGGCCAGTTTTTCCCAAAGTAACCTTTAAAGCGCTCTCTCAATACCTAAATTCCGCGACGTTCAGTTTCGGTCGCACAAACGAAGACAGACCCGGCATATACCTCACATTCTGCGCAACATTAGATCATCTAGTTCCTTACGCTCGCGGAGGACGCACAGATGAAACAAATTTAGTGACAAGCTGCTGGCCATGCAACTATGGCAAAGCCGAATATTCACTCGAGGAGATTGGATTAACATCAATTTCAATAACCTGGAAAATAACTCAGGACTCCCTTGCTCGCCTTGCAAAAAGCGATGCATGGAAAGAATCAATCCCATCGCTACCCGAAGGAACCTCACCTCAAAATATTTATGGACCAGATGGAACTCTCGGCTTTTATTCATCTATGACGTGGGCTTCTCCATCGGAAATGAGATCCGACTTAATGCAAAATATGGGTGGCGGAGTGCCACTCAAGGTGATTGACTCTTTAGTCACACATTCAAGGGTCTTATCCCGTAATTAGCCTAAAAGGTTTTTCCCTCACTAATTTCAATCCCGAGTCTCTTCCGCTCGGCCATAATGATTAATTGAGCCATCGATTCCTCACTCATATCCTTGGCTGAATCCGAACTGTTTGCTAGTTCGCTCTTGCGAACGAATTCATCAAATTCCATAATCTTTCGCTGCAGTAAATTTTGCATATATTCATCGACGCTGTTTGGAATGACAAGCCTATGGACTCGTACGGTGCGCACTTGGCCCATTCGATGCGCTCTGGCAATCGCCTGTACTTCTAAGGATGGCTTTATCTGCGGTTCACATAAAATAACTACTGATGCTCCTTGAATGTTTAATCCAGTGCCCGCTGCTTGTATCTGACCAATGAGGACTTTAGGTTCGGGCGAAGCTTGGAAATCATCCACAATCTTTTGACGCGTGATTGAAGATACCGAGCCGGTGATTGGAAATACTGCTCGATCCCCCAAATGGTTAACGAGTTCGTCGATGACCGAAGTAAAGAAGCTGAAAACTATGACCTTCTGATTACTTTCAAAAGCGTCCTCCACCAGTTCTAATAGTCTGGCCATCTTGCTGGTTACCCCGCCCTCGAGCGCCATAAAGCCCGCCCTGCGCATCGCCATGAAATTGCCGTTATCTACCGCGCTCTTATAGAAATTGGTGTCGACACCTTCCCAGTCACAATATTCATTGACTTCAATTAACTCCGGTAGTTCCTTAAGGACTTCGCCGGTATTGCGACGCAAATAAATCGGTGCCACTGCTTTACGAAAAGCATCCGCACCTGAAGCCATCATCGCTCTATCCATAGTCTTGACCATCTCGGGATCGAGCATTGAGGCCAGGTTCACAAATTCCTCCACCCGATTCTCCATCGGCGTACCTGTCAAGAAAAGTGCGCGGGGGGACCTTTGCAACCACTTCTGGGCAACCCGAGCTCGACCAGTATTTAGGTTCTTTATGTAATGCGCCTCGTCCACGATGATGGTGTCGATTCCTAAATCCGAAATCGCCTCATCCTCAAGTCCAAAACTTTTCAAAGTGTCGAATGTCGTAAGTCCGACTCCCCCAGTAGCAAGCCACTTTGCAAGAGCCTCTTCCCGGCCACCTGCGTGAATTTTGATGACCGATAGGTCAGAGCGATCAAGAATCTCGCGAATCCAGTTCTCCAACACACTAGCCGGAGAAATCACCAGAAACCTCTCCGCACCATCTGCCTTCCGGTGAGCCATCACGCTTATCGCTTGCAGCGTCTTACCGAGACCCATCTCGTCGCCCAGGATGACGCGATTTTGGGTCAAGGCAAACTTGCCGCCAAAGATTTGGTACTTACGCATTGTTGCTTTAATTAACGAACTATTAAATTCCGCCGCTTCAATTTCATCGAGTAAATCTTGATTAAGGTGACGATTTGCAGCGGTAATAGGCGAGGAATTGGTTACATCTTCCAGCAATGAGAAGTAATCACTGGCATGTGCTTCAAAGTCTTTTTGAACATCCTCAACGACTTCAGCATCAACTATCTCCAGCGCCCCACGGGCGGCATTGGATAGCTCTAGAACCTTGCTCTCTTGAGAGATCTCAGTTAACCGCTCTACGGCCTCGAGTGCTTGCGCCTTTTTCTCTTGACCAGCGAAGAACCATCGCAGGCGCGAGTTCAAAGGAGCGGCAAGTGCTAGATTCTTTGAAATGTCATCCGCAACAGGTGCCATCTGTGATGAGCGCCCTCGAGTCGCCTGTCGAATTTTCTGCAAATTACTCAAGCTGACGATCAAATCTAAGTCATCAGAAGAGAGCGAATCGGCCCTCATGCCAAATGCAATGGAATCTGAGATCGCTTTATGCATTTGTCTAGCAACATCTTTTATTTCATGTGCTGAAGAATCTGAAATTCCACTTATCGAACGTAGTTGCGATTCAGGGGCATGGTAAATAGCAGCCATGTTGGTAAAGCCAAATTTCTTTAATGTCTCGATTCGAATGGTGGAATCAGAAGCATCCCTAAGCTTGTCGACCGGCAGCTTTGCCAGTTCCTGCAAAACCATGGATTCTTTCGATCGATCCACGCTTTGTTGCGCACTGCGCACGAGTTCATCCTCGCGTTCGGCAATCGGTGCGATATCTCCGACAATTTGGCGCGAGCGAGCAAGGACTTCTCTTATTCGATTGAAATCAATGGCCATCCCTAAAACCTAGAGGTCACATCTGACATCCCGGACCCCATTGATCCGTTACGCCTGGCCCAGGGCCTTAAGCCTCTCGGCCACACCTTCGTACGCTCCGTCGGTCACCAAGATCTTCTCGTAATCAGCGCGGGCCAATCCAAGCTTGCCCATCTTCTCGTATGCCAGCCCTCGCTCAAAGAGCGCCTTATTGAGTATTGCCTGATCCCGAGTTCGAACAGCCTTTGCTAGTTTGAACTCTTCTACTGCCGCGACATAGTTGCCTTGTTCTCGAAATGCGATTCCCCTAAAGACCAGCAATATCGCCGTGCTTTCATCTACGTTCTCTACATGCTCGGTGGTCTTAATGACCTCATCAAACTTCCTTAGCTGGATCTCCACCTCACAGGTAGCAACCTGCACATGAATATCCGGCGTCAAAGTCTCTAGAACGTCGTATGCCTCTTGAAATTTCTCTTGTGCCTGTAACACCTCGGCATAGAACAATCCAAGCGCCTTCATCGTGAATGCTGACTTCACCAAGATTCCCGGAGCGATATGCGCCGTTAAATCCACGTACTTTGAAAACTTGGCATATAAATCATCCGCCGCCAGTTCTTCACGCCGCTTCCACATCTCATCAAAGAGCGCCGCACCCTTTGCAAAAGTCTCAGGCTTGGCAACAAGCAAGGTCGTGCTAAAGCATTTAGCAGCAAGCGAATGCTCTGGGTAATCCTCTTCATATTGTTCGAAATCTGCAATATTCATCTTCTGTATGCAGGCATGAAATGCCTTCTCGTACTTCGGTGCAAAGAGCCCTACCTTCACATCTGTGGTGGCATGGCCCTCAATCTGTTCTGGTGCCGGCTCGCGAACAGCCGCCGCCGTACGCCTGCTCTTTCCGGAGATTCGTTGCACGTCATATAGCCCCGTACCGGGAATTCCAAAGCTTCGATAAACATCGCCCTTGGTATTGATCGACATCCGAGCACCTGGCACCCCAAAGGACAGACTCGTGCTGTTCTTATTTAAGTTCAGCCGCAACCCCGGCATGATCTTGACGGACTTGCGATAGCGAAGGGACATAGGAAAACTTTAATCAGCATCGCTAACTCTGGCTAGTACCCCTTTTTGGGCTCGACCTTGGTCACTTCCACATCTTCACGCTTTTCTAGAAACTTTGAATAAAGTTCTGAGTTATCCCTTTGGAAAGCTTCTTCATCGAAAACTAATCTCTCCTTGTTTTCTCTCGGCCAAGTACAAACATTCTCGATCTCGGAATTTTCTCCACACAAAGCCTTTAAATTTGCCTCAGAAATTTGCTTATTCCACGTCGCTTCTGATTCAACGCCTAGAACCCTTAGGTAGTAACCATGCAAGACCTCACGGGCAGATGGGCTCTCGGGTTCAAATTCAAGCATGTGCGCAAAATTATCTAGTATTTTCGCTGCTTTCGGATTTACCGAGGCTAACGAGTATTCCTTTGCTTTTGGCGCAACAACCTTAAAACGTTGATAGAAGGTCGTTTCAGTGACCTCATACTTAGTATAGATATCTGGATATTTCTCAGCAAAGCCATCGATATTGAAAAAGATAGCTCCCGAACGCGTTTCTTGAGTAACTATATGCTCAATATCCTCAGGAGTATCGACCGATTCGATTATTAGGTTTTGAAATTCTTTCTTTAATTTTGAAGTTCCTTTTATAATTTCATTCGCTTCTATATATGAAGAATGCCATTTATTGACCATGGAATTTGCTGGAATTGTTTTGCCGTTTGCAACCTGCTTCTTAAGTACTTCGGCTTTCTCTAAGGCGGAGAGATTGGCCTGTGCTTCCGAAGCCAATTCCTTTGTCTTTTTCAAGGCCGCATCTATCAATTCAAGATCAAAGAGAAACCACTCTCCACTTACTCCATACTCAGCGAAAGCTTTATGTAGCCTGGTTTCGACTTCTTCAACGGCAGGAGTTTGAATGACATCATGGAGGAAAAGTTCACGAGGGTTTCCTGTTTGGTGCTCGAGGAGTCGCTCCTGGGAGCTCCGAGGCCCCTTAGCGCCTTCTCTTACTATTCCGATTTTGACATAAGGAGTTACTTCACCCGACTTAACATCACGCTCACGAACGAAGTAAATCTCTCCTGGTGTCAGCTTCATCGGCTACTTAATCCTCACTTACATTTCTAGTTCTTATGAGGGTCAAATCTCTCATAAATTCAATTTTCGCACACATAACTCAAATTTTAAATATGTTTTCGATTCTGAAGTTAGACCTTCACCTGACACTTCGGGCAAAAGTGCGAAGACCGGTTTCCAAAGGCAATCCGCTTGATAGATCGGCCACACCTCGGACATGGCTCCCCTTCTTGCCCATATGCAGCGAGTGAAGTCTCAAAGAATCCACTCTCCCCATTGACGTTGATATACATCGCATCAAAGGATGTTCCACCTACCTCTATTGCCTCCGCCATCACATCCTTAGCGGTATCTACCAACAACCCAATCTTCTTAACGCTCAAATCACACGCAGCAATCTCTGGATGAATCTTTGAACGCCAGAGTGACTCATCGGCATATATATTTCCCACACCGCTCATAATCTCTTGATTCAAAATAACGCTCTTAATCGCAGCCTTGCGACTTTTCATCGCTGCCACCACCGCTTCTCGATCAAATGCCTGATCAAACGGATCCACCGCAATATGCAGTGCTGATGTCGGAACCCCATCACTTAATTGCTCTACCGATAACCAACCAAATGTCCTTTGATCACTAAAGACCAACTCATGACTCTTAAGCCCTCGCTTCAACACAAACCTCGCCCGCACATGCCCTGGCTCTGGCCGATCCTTGCGTGCCACCAAGAACTGCCCCGACATTCCCAAGTGCGCCACTAACGCCAAATCTCTATCGAGTTCGAACCACAAGAACTTACCCCGGCGATTAACACTCTTAATCCGCGCACCCTCCACCGCAGCTAACGGAGCAATAGACGCCGGCTTCAATACCCTTGGATGTAGATCTTGACTTGAACGAAAGGTGTAACCGGTAAGAAAATGCGCCAAGCCCCTGCGGACAGTTTCTACTTCGGGTAGTTCAGGCACGGGAGAAG
>CAIUHB010000211.1 GCA_903898855.1 uncultured Actinomycetes bacterium
CGGGCTTATGGATTTCTACCGCTCTTCGCATTTGTTGGTGGAGTGCTTGCCGTGCTGACCAGCTTCTTTATTTCTGGAAAATTCTTTGCCGATCCAAATACTTTGCTGCTCTCTGGAATTGCAGTGGGCTCCTTTGCTACGGCAATTCAAACCTATCTCCAACAAAGAAATTCACAGGCACTTCGTCCGGTCTATTCCTGGATCTTGGGCGAGCTAACTGCCGCAAGTTGGTCGGTCATTAGTTGGTCGGCAATTTACATACTTCTCTCCATCACCACACTGGTTTTGATTTCGCGAAAACTAGATGGCTTAATGCTGAGCGACGAGGAAGCATTCTCGCTAGGTATCAACCCTCGCAAGCTCAGAGTTATTGCAGTGGCTGCAGCAACACTTGCAACTGCGACCGCAGTCTCGGCTTCTGGCTTAATCGGATTTGTGGGAATTGTCGTTCCACATTTGGTTCGTGGATTGACGCACCGAGTTACTAATCGTTCGCTAGCCGCTATCGCATGCGCCGGCGCTTCCTTTCTCGTGCTTGCCGATCTCGGCGCCCGGACACTGCTCTCCCCGGCAGAGTTGCCCATCGGAGTAATTACCGCCTTTGTTGGCGCTCCTTTCTTTCTCTTTGTCCTTCGTAATAGACGAGTAGGTAACTCATGATCCAGATTAAAGATTTAACCGTTCGATTGGGTTCGCGCGAGGTGCTGCGCGATATTTCGGTCGAGATCCACAAGGGAGTCTGGACCTGCTTAGTCGGCCCTAATGGCGCTGGCAAAACTACATTGCTCAAGACCCTACTTGGCACTGTTGCTTACTCTGGCTCTTTGCAAGATGCGGGTACCGAAGTATTTAACGATCAAAAGCGAAACGTTGCCTACGTTCCACAGCAGCCAAATATTCCGGCAGGAATGAGTGTGCTCGAATATGTCTCACTTGGCCGCGCCAAAAAAGATGGCTGGGGCAGAGAAACGAGCACTTCGAGAAAATTAGTCACAAGAGTTCTAGAAGAGACCCAGCTATTCGGAATGCAGGGACGATTCGTCACCGAACTTTCTGGCGGTGAAATGCAACGCGCACTCATTGCACGCGCCCTCGCCCAAGAACCTGATCTCATTTTGCTCGATGAACCAACCAGCGCCTTAGATCTACACCATCAAATTTCCGTACTCAATAACATTGAGAATTTAAAGGATCGGGGCGTAACCATCGTTTCGACTATGCACGACATAACTTTGGCATCCATGTATGCCGAGCAACTTGTCATCATGCATCAAGGCAAAGTGACAACATTTGGTGCCGTGAGCGAAGTTATTCACTCCCCTGAATTACGCAGAGCTTTTGATGACCGAATCAACGTCTACACCCTCGATGGCGGACAGCCCGTCATTATGGCGAGCAAAGAACAGCGCGAGCCGAGTTAAATTATCGGACGTGAGATTCCACGAAAGGTAGCTTCACCACTTTGGCGGCGCTATGACGGCCTCGCACATCAATAACTACATCTTCATGCTCAGTGCCGGATTTGTATTCAGGCTTAACTAG
The DNA here is from genome assembly GCA_903898855.1 of uncultured Actinomycetes bacterium. Next base: position 1,543 of record CAIUHB010000211.1, read on the forward strand.
AGCAAGTGCAATACCAGTCTTAAGTGTTGGCGAAAATGTGCCACTGGTGACCTCGCCAATAACTTCACCAGTTGAATTCAAAACTTGCATACCGGCGCGTGGAATTCCACGATCGCTGCAGAGCAAAGCCCGCGAAATTCTGGATACGCCGCGTTCTTTCTCCGTTTTAAGAGCTGATTGACCAATAAAGGATGGCTTATCTAGCGCAACCGCCCAGCCAGCCGCAGCCTGAAGTGGCGTGATCTCAAGGGAAAGTTCGTGACCGTGGAGTGGGTATCCCATCTCTGTGCGCAAGGTATCGCGAGCACCTAAACCACAGACGCGTCCATCATGCTTATGAACGCTCTCAACAAGCGCCTCCCATACGGTTTCCGCCGCAGCCCATGCGGGAAGTAATTCGAATCCATATTCACCGGTGTAGCCGGTTCGACAAATAATTATCGTTCCCCATTCCGGATGGGCGGGAACTGTGATCTCCGTAAATGCCATGTAGTTCAAATCAACGGTAATGCCCAAATCAGCCAAGACTTGTGAAGCAAGTGGGCCTTGGACTGCCAGGACAGCAAAACTCTGGTGAAGATTAGTAACCGTTATTCCTGCTGGTGCATGCTTTGAGAAAACTTCTACGACTGATGAGCAGTTTGCAGCATTGGGAATGAGAAAAATATCGGTTGGGCTCTTTTCGTAGACAATGAGGTCATCGATGACGCCACCCGACTCATTGCAGATGAGGTTGTACTGCGCGCTACCAGCACTAATTTTATTGAGATCATTGGTAAGCATGCTGTTCACAAATTCTTTTGCACCGGGACCAACGACCGACATTTTGCCGAGGTGAGAGACGTCGAAGATTCCAACACGCTCGCGTACAGCGGAGTGTTCGGCGATTACGCCACCAATCTTTTCTGGTGCAACCGGCTTTGGATATTCAATCGGCATATCCCAACCGCCAAAGTCAGCGAGTTTTGCTCCTGCAGCTACATGCCAGTCATAGAGAGGTGATTTCATCTGCCAAAGATATAGCTAAAGAGCGCTCGAAATCGCGTAGGCTCAGCGCTATGAGCCTAAAGACATCGCTAAAACTGGCGCAGAAGTTAGCCGCCAAAGAGACAATAGTTCTCGGTATTTCCACTCACAATTCCAAGTTGCTCCTTCACGCAGCAGGCAGTGGATTAAATCCAGCAGCTCTCTTGCCGCTCTTTGAGTCGATTGGCGCCTCTGCCAAACCCGATCAGGTGACAAAGCTTGCTGACGGCGGTCGAGTAATCGTTGCTACTGGCTTAGGCGAAGGAAGCAAAGGCTTTGGTGCTGAAGTTCTCCGGCGCGCAGCTGGCGCAGCTACTCGCGAATTGGCAGGAACAACTTCTCTTGCCTTCGCCCTGCCTCATGAGAGCATCGAGGATGTAGCAGCAATTGCCGAAGGTGCACTTCTGGGTAATTATCAATTCTCGGAGTTTCGTTCGAATACCAAGTCAGAGCTAAAAAAGCAGATTTCGGAAATCTCCATCCTGACTCCATTTGAAAAGGATTCCGCTGCAAAGAAAGCAATCGCCCGCGCATTGGTAATTGCAGAACAGAGTTATCTCGTACGCGATCTCATCAATACTCCCCCAAGCCATCTCACGCCAGATTCTTTCTCGCTGCGAGCAAAGAAGATTGCGACTTCACTTGGTTTAAAGGTGGAGATTTACAACGCAGCTACTCTTAAAACTAAGGGATTCGGCGGCATAACCGCAGTCGGTCAGGGTTCGGCAAATACCCCAAGACTGCTACACATTTCTTACTCGCCAACGAAAGCGAAAAAACGCTTTGCCATTGTGGGTAAGGGAATCACTTTTGATTCTGGCGGCCTGGCACTTAAGCCCGCCGCTGGCATGGAGGCAATGAAGAGCGACATGAGTGGCGCAGCTGCTGTAGTCGGAACAATCTTTGCTGCAGCACAATTGAAGTTAAATGTCGCGATCGATGCCTGGGCGCCACTCGCTGAAAATATGATTAGTGAAAACGCCACCCGGCCCAGTGACATCATCACAATTTACGGCGGCAAAACTGTGGAGGTCCTCAACCCAGATGCTGAGGGACGACTCGTTCTTGCAGATGCAATGATGAAAGCCGAGGAAGTTGGAGGCAAGGCCGGTGGTCTTGATGGACTTATCGATGTTGCAACTTTGACCGGTGCACAAGTCGTTGCACTTGGAACTCGCACCAGTGCGGTCATGACAAACAACCTCGAATTTTCGGGTCAATTCCTCACCGCAGCTAACAAGGCTGGCGAAGCCTTCTGGCCAATGCCACTTCCCGAGGAACTTCGAGCATCATTGGATTCGCCGGTGGCTGACATTGCAAATATTGGCGAGCGAATGGGCGGCATGCTCGTAGCCGGCCTCTTCCTGCGTGAGTTTGTCTCCCCCACTACGCCTTGGCTCCACCTTGATATTGCTGGCCCGGCATATAACGAGGGTAAGGCTCACGGCTACACCCCGGTCGGCGGAACAGCGATCGCGCTCCGCTCACTTGTGACCCTGCTGGAGTTGGCTTCATCACAAGGCTCTTAATCGGCCCACTCGGGAGAGCGCGCGCTCAGATTCGTGGCAGGATTACCCCTAGCAGAGGCTTTGGCCTCGGTGGAACTCTGGAGATTTTCGATGAGAAGGGCTCACTGTGTCGCAATTTGATCTCGTAATTCTTGGTGGCGGAAGCGGCGGATATGCGTGTGCGCTTCGTGGAGCACAGCTAGGTCTCTCCGTAGCCCTGATCGAAGAGGACAAGCTCGGCGGCACCTGTCTGCATCGTGGATGTATTCCGACAAAGGCTCTACTCCACGCCGGCGAAGTAGCCGACAGCGCTCGTCACGCTGGAGATTTCGGAGTCAAAGCAGAGTTCATCTCGATAGATATGTTGGCGGTTAACGCTTACAAAGATGGCGTTATTTCAAAGTTACACAAAGGTTTGCAGGGACTTGTTAAGTCTCGCAACGTTACATATGTTGAAGGCCACGGTCGCCTAGTCTCACCAAACACAATTGATGTCAACGGAACTTTGTACACCGGCAAGAATGTTGTACTTGCTACAGGTTCCTACCCTCGCACCCTTCCTGGTCTGGATATCGATGGCGTGCAAGTCATCACCTCCGAACAAGCAATGAAGCTCGAACGCGTTCCTTCTAGCGTTATCGTGCTTGGCGGTGGAGTAATTGGTTGCGAATTCGCATCAGTCTGGAAATCATTCGGTGCAGAAGTAACCATTATTGAAGGCCTACCTCGCCTCGTTGCGCTTGAAGATGAATCTTCTTCTAAGCA
>CAIUHB010000212.1 GCA_903898855.1 uncultured Actinomycetes bacterium
CTCGCTCAGTAATAGCTTTTGAATCGCCATCACTGTGGCGTCAAAGCGATGAAGCAGAACCGTCGAGTTCAACTTTGGTTCACGCCACAGCGACATCGTCTCAGTTAATTCAAATGAGCCCCACGCAATTTCGGGGTGATCGCCTTTTAATTTAGGTGGAAAGGCGCGAATCGTTGCTGCCAATTCCTGCATCGAAAAGCGCACCGAGCCAAGCAACATCTTGGCAAGTTTGAGATTGCGGATCTCCTCTTGCGAGGCGATCTCATTGAGAAGCTCGGAGATGTTGGCAACCAAATCTAATGCGCGAAGATATTGCTCTTCATCGCCCCGGTTCGCCATTGACCTATTCAGTTTCTATCGATTGAGAACGAGCGTTACTGAAGTTCTTTGGCGATCGCGCTGAGTTGAGCGACATGTGCTTCGAGGTGACCGCAGGCACCATCGAGAACTTGGAGAAGTGTAAGTTCGCCGCGCTCTGGGTGAGTGCCGGTGCGCTCCCATGCCTCATCAGGCAAGTTCGACAAAATATCTTCGATGCCTTCATGGATACCTTCGAAGGTAGCTAGCGATGAGACTGCGCTACGGGCTGCGTAGTTAAGGCGCTCTGGATAGACATCTTCGTTGAACATCTGGAAATGCGGCTTAGCACCTTCGATGATCAGAAGGTAACGCGAGGCAAAGTGAATATCGGCATCGGCCATATGGTGGATGACATAGGCAGCTGGCCAGGTGTCGGCGCCAGTCACGGTGTTGTATTGATCTTCTTCGATCGACCAGGCGAGGTCGCTGAAATCGATTCCGGCTTGGGTGTAACGCTGAAGGACGCTGGCAACGGTAAGAGTCATGGCGGTGAGTTTATCCCTAGAGCATGGCGAGGTGGAAATGAGCGGAGTAGCCTCCTCTCATGACACTTCGTTGGGGAATATTAGGTACCGGTGGAATTGCACAACAGTTTGTGCGCGACTTGCAGCGAGTAGAAGGCCACGAAGTAGTTTCGGTGGGCTCTCGCACCCAAGAGTCGGCTGATGCCTTCGGCGATAAATTTAACGTTCCCTATCGCCATCCCAGCTATCAAGCTCTGGTCAATGATCCCGATGTTGATGCCGTTTATGTCGCCACCCACCACCCGATGCATCGCCGCGATGCGGAGTTGGCGATGGCTAAGGGCAAAGCCGTTCTCTGCGAGAAGCCGCTAGCGATGACCTATGCCGATGCACTCTCTATGGTGGAGTGCAGTCGTGAAAATAACGTTCTCTTTATGGAGGCTATGTGGGCGCGCTTCTTGCCGCACATGATCCGCGTCAAAGAGATTGTTGCATCAGGCGTACTTGGCGAAATCATTAGCGTGCAGGCCGATCATGGCCAATGGTTCGAACAAGATCCAGAATTCCGCCTCTTTAAACCAGAACTTGGTGGTGGCGCACTCTTTGATCTCGGTATTTATCCGGTTTCATTTGCCTCTATGATCTTTGGCGAACCTGCCAGCATCACCGCGAAAGCTACAAAAGCATTCACCGGTGTCGATGGCCAGACCTCAATTATCTTGCAATACAACTCCGGCGCCCACGCAATTCTTAACACCACCAACTTAGCCGCCACACCAAACCGCGCCGTGATTGTTGGTACCGAAGCGCGGATTGAAATCGATCGCACCTTCTACGCGCCATCCAAATTCCGCGTGATCAACAATAAAGATGTGATTATTGAGGGTTGGGATAAGACCTATTCTGGTCATGGCCTTCGCGAAGAAGCGATTGAATTTGGCCGCGCCTTCAAGGCTGGGGAGAAGGAGTCACCGATGATGACTCATGCTGAATCACTCTCGATCATGCGCACCATGGAAGAGATTGCCCAGCAAATCGGATTGGTCTATCCCGACTTTATTATGTAGTTATCCAACTACGCATTAGTTAAATTGGTGTAGCTCCAAGTTGGCCCTGAGATGAAGTCCTTCGGAACTAGGTAGATATCGCCGTTAAGGTTGAGAGAGATCGTTCCCCAGTTCGTGCCGTCTCCGTATACCGCCGTCGAGAATTTCACGGTGGCGAGTGTGTTTGAGACCCCTAATACGGCAACAGGTAGTTTCATGCCAATCTCTAAATCAAATTGGTTGGGATCAGAGCCAAAGCCAGAACCAGTAACAGAGAGAATAAGAGTCTTGGTCGTGACGGTGTCATAGGAGATCACGGTGATTGAGGTAATTCCCGCAGTCAGTGACTCGATGGTTACATTCACTTTTCCTTGGAGCGCGATATTCGGCCCGGTTCCTGCCGCCGGATAAGGGATGTCATTGATATAGGCCTGGAAGTAGATAGTGGTTTGGGTTGTTGCTGTATCCCAATTCGCTGTTCGGGCAATTGTGGCACTGAGCGAACAAGTTGCAGCAGTCGTTGCAGTATCGGTCAAGAGCAGGGTATTGGTATCAAAGGTGCAGTTAGCACCGGAGACCGTGAATGTGACTGTGCCTGTATCCATGGCACCGAGAACTACTATTTTCAGAGGCGCGCCAACAACCGCATAGGCAAAGCCAGTGCTGGTATTCAGCGCAAAATTAGAGCGCGTGCCTCGATTTACTTTGAGAGTGCCCGTCACATAAGTAGTCGAGAGATAGTTACTTAAGATTCCATTCGTGACAGAGCCATGTGAAATAGCGCTGACGGTAGGAGTAATGGTGAAGGTGTCGGCTCGAATCGGCGTAATAGTGAAGGTGTCACCTATCACTTTGACTGCAGTCAAAGTATCGGTCGACGGCGCCTTATAAAGGAAGCCCACAGTCAGCGTGTCACCTGCAACAAGACCCGACGTGGTAATGGTTTCAGAGGTTGTCAGGGTGTCACCGGAATAGACCGCGGAGGAGCTAGGGGAGGACGCGGTAATCGTCACACCCGGCGCCTTGGCGACCGAGATCGTCACTAGCTTTGAGGTCACCACCGAGGCTGAGTCGGTGACAATCACAGTCTGGTAGTAAGTACCAGCAGAGGTGGCTGAATCAACCACAATCTTGCCGACTTCAGAGGTCGTGGTATCTAACGTGATGTAGGGGCTCTGGGTGGATATCGCCGTGGAGTTACCCATCACCTTAATAACACCGTAATTGCTGCCCACCGTACCGACCAACCAATAATTGTTAGAACTATCTTGCGTAAAGAACTGGCTCACGGGATAACCGGTCAACTGGGATTTGGTGTTCAAGCCACCAGTTGGCACGGTGGTGTTGAAGATGCCCCCGGAAGCAAAGGTCGATACTCGGGCGCCGGCGGTGTCGTAAAGGTAGATGTAGTTTGTGTAATTAGTGCTGTAGATCGTGCAGGTCACAGCGACAATCCCTGGAGAGTTGACCAGAATAGAGAGCGAACGGCAGGTAGTTGTGGTTGTTTCGGTAATAAAACCATTGGTACCAAAATTTAGGTCCTGAGTGCCATCGGAATTGATGTGCGTCAGATAGAGGTTTGCTGGTGAAGCACTTAGATTGCTGGCAAAGTAAACGGAATTATCGGGGGCAATTTGCGAAATGCCTTCGTAGAAGCAACTGGCACAAGGCGGCGCGATGATCGCTGTGCCGCTATTGGCGTAGGTGCTATCAATCGCGCCATTGGCTAAGAGTCGAGAAATTGCATAATTTCTATTTCCCGAGGAGTTGGTGTCCTGCTCTTGGCCTGCGACCAAGATCTTGCCATCACTTTGAATGGCAAAGTCAAAGGTGTAGTTATATCCAGCTCCCCAGGCAAATTCTGAATAGCCGCTACTTCCAAAGGTATTGTCGATTGCCCCTGAGCTGGTGAGTCGCAGGATGGTGGCTGAATCTGTAGTACCGGCTGGATTGAGGCGGCTCGCGCTGATAAGAATTTTGCCATCACTTTGAATGGCGAAACCACTGACGTAGTTACCTGTATTTGCCGCATTTGCAATGGTGATCGTTTCGTATCCGATGGTGGCAAAGGAGGTATCCAATGCACCAGTACTGGAATAACGAGCAATTGCAATCGCTCCGTCATTGGCATTTGCTACAGCCGCTTGACCCACAGCCGTGATTGCTCCCGTTACTGGATCAATAGTGAGCGCTGTAATGAGGGATTTAGCACCCATATTGGTCACAACTCGACCGCTTGTGCCAAAGGTAGAGTCGAGAACGCCGGTCGAGCTCATCTTCATGAGGGAGAAGTTATCTCGCGCAGATGCAGTTGTTTGACCAGCAATAATGACACTGCCATCGCTATTGGTGGCAATTGCGTTGGCGTAGGAGTTTCCTTGTGTGAATGTGTTGGTTTCATAGCCGACGCCGTTCAGGGTTGGGTCTAGGAACCCACCATAAGATCCAGCAACCATACTGAATTTGCGAGTAGGCAAACCATTGAGCGGTGTGTAATTCGAGGTAGTTCGCGTTCCATACGTTGTGGAGATAGTTGACGAACCGACGATGGAGGCGGATTGCAGAACATTGATGTATGCCGAACCAGAGGTTGCAAAAATACTGACGCCATCGGTATCCGAATCAAAGACTAAGCAGCGATAGAGGAACTGCGGTCCGCTTGTCGATGTATCCAACACCGGCGTGAGGTAGGTATTGGTGAGGTAGCCGGTTCCCGTACTCACATTTGCCCACGTAGTTCCCGTATCGCTCGATGATTGCCATTGGTAGCTTCGAGCGAGATTGCCATTTGCTGCACTTGCTGTCACTTGGAAGGTATAGCGAGCACCAGCGGTGTATGTGTCGTTCGATGGACCAGTCACGCTAATGGTGTCTTGGATTAGGTACTTCAAGAGAACTGTTCCGGAGCCACCTTCGCCACCAAAGTAATTACATGAGTTATTTCCGGCGCCACCGCCACCGTTACCGGTTGCTACTGCGCCGCGGTCACCGCTATCGGGAGATGATCCACCTTTACCGCCTCGAGGCAAGCCGTTATCGCCGCCACCGACTGAGTAAGTGCCAACGCCCCATGAGCCGCCACCGCCACCGCCACCATAGAGGTGCGATCCGGTGAAATAGGTCGAAGTAAATCCAGATCCACCTGTTCCACCGATATTTCCAGATGTAGGGGGAGTAGCACCGCCATTTCCACCCACAGAGGAAGTGGCATTTTTGAGTCCAGTTATTGATGCCACCGTGCCGCCAGCAATCGTTCCATTCTGAACCGTTGTGCCTGTACTGCAAGGAGATTCCAGCCAGTGCGATAGACCCGCGCTTCCACCATTTGCCGTCACGTTGAGCGAAGCGTCAGAGAGCGAGATGGTGCTGGTTCGTCCCACTTGTCCATTGAAGTAATTGCCCGACGAAAGCAGTGCGCCTGCTCCGCCTTGTCCGACTTTCACGCGAAGAGCTGCAGTTGATGTACGAAGTGGGGCAACGCCCTTAACGCCACCACCGCCAGCACCACCACTACCGGCATTGCCACCACCGCCACCACCGCCACCAACGACGAGCGCCATAGCAGTATTGACTTGCTTAGGAATCTTCCAGCCGCCAGCGGCTGTAATAATGGTTCGAACGAACTGGGTAACTTTGTAATTTCCGGTAACTGTCGTCGATTCAATTAATGAATATGTATACGTGGTCGAACCCGTTGCCGGTGCAAGATCTAACGTTCCGCCGGTTCTCGGCGTATCTCGGTTAAAGGCGAGGCTGCCACTGCCTTCATTGAAATCATAATAGGCATATAGATTCGCACTGTTGGTAGCAGTGTAGGTATCCATATCTATTGCGATTTGTGCTGCTGTGCGAGTAGTAGTCCAGATCTTTAGCTCATCAATTTGGCCAGTGAAGTAATCGGTCGCGGTATTTACGCTACAACCGACATACCAAGGAGTTGCGGCAGCTCCGGCTGAATAACTTGTGGTTTGGGTATCAACTAATTGACCATTGAGATACGAGTAAAGGTAAGTACCGTTATAGACCAGGGCAAGGTGAGTCCATTCACCGGCATGAATAGCAAAGTTTCCGAAGGCTCCGTTACCGCTGTAATTAGTTCCATCGGTGATGACCCCACCCCATTTATTACCGTTGCAATAAATCCAATAGGCGTTAGGTTTGTACAGAACTGTGGCGTTATAGGCCGCGGAGCAACTAGCAGCATCCGGTTTCACCCAAACTTCCACCGTTCCACCCGATGAGTTGCTATATGTCACTGCCGTAGTTTTTAAATTTTGCGATCCCGTAAAGTTCATCGCAGTATCAGTTTCACTGCTATTTCGCAGGACAAAGGTAATCGTTGCCGTATCACTCATCGTTACAAAAGAATAGGTCGAGGTGGTATCGGTTATTTGCGCGCGGAACCAATAAATCAGCGTGGTATTTGTTTCGCTCGGTGTTGTGTAGGTAGAGGTAAGGCCTATCGTTCCGGCATCAACGTTGGTCCACGTTGTGCCGGTGTCATAGGAAACTTGCCACCTAATTGTGCGAGTGATTCCGCTAAAGAGGTTCGGAGCGGTAGAAGTGAAGGTGGTGGTGTCGCCCGGATAAATAGTGGGCGATGAGGGAGCCGATGGCTTGTAATTTGTTGCAATGTAACGAACGATGACTACGCCTGATCCACCAGCACCACCATAACCGTAGCTAGTGGCACCGCCACCACCACCGCCACCGGTATTAGGCAGTCCATTGCCACCAGCATTGGCAGTGGCGTTGTTGTAGGAAGCTCCTTGTTGGAGTTCAACTCCAGAGACGCCACCACCAGCATTACCGGAATAACCTGTTCCAGATTGCCAATCGCCACCTGCGCCACCACCGGCATAGGTATTGGATTTACCAAGGATTGTGGAGCTCGGGCCGTCGGTTGCAGAGAACGGAGTTCCACCAACACTACTGGCGCCTTTTCCGCCGGTACCACCGGTACTTGTTCCTACGCCGCCCGCACCACCATTTTGGCCACCGCCGCCTAGTCCACCACCACCACCCAGAGCTGTGTAGGAACCAAATACCGAATATCCACCCGATGAGCCTTGAGCTTGAGTGGTTCCTGAAGTTGAACCACCAGCACCACCATTACCAACAGTTACTGAAACAGTGCCACTTGATGGAACTGTGTAATAGGAAATGTCTTGGAGCGCACCACCGCCACCGCCGGATGCACCGTTCTCACCACCGCCACCGCCACCACCGACAGCAAGGAAGCTGACATTGGTGACGCCAGAAGGAACGTTCCAAGTTCCAGTACCTGACATGAATGTGACATAGCAATAGCCGAGTCGATAGGCATAAGAGTATGTAAGACCAGGAGCGGTTGTGAGAGTGCACATGCCACCTGCAGCAACAGTCGTTCTCGAA
>CAIUHB010000213.1 GCA_903898855.1 uncultured Actinomycetes bacterium
CCCATCCCTGCCGATAACGCAGAGATCCTGGGCAAGGTTGTGGCGGTGTTGCGGAGTTTGTAGGGGTTAATTTTTTTCAGAGAAATTTTTAAATCTAGCATCGAGGCGATCTCGATCTGGTTGCTCTGAAGGCCTTGTGGGAACAGTGATCCGAGTTTTATCCATAGCCTTAATCCCATGTTCCAACATTGGCCCGTCATTCTCAATCAAAATATCTTTGCGGACATGCACTTGATAGTTTGCATCGATTCCGATCATGTCAATGTCATACGCTCGATGATGAATTTTGCAAAGGCTTAAGCCATTAGTTACGGACGTTGATGAAGATTCATCTCTGTCCGGTGTGATGTGCGCTGCGTCAAGCAAGCTTCCATGATTAAGCCTACAAACCGCGCATCGAATCTCATAAGCGTCGAGGACTCGTGCGCGAAACGCGGGTTGGTGAAGTCGCTGTTTCATTAGTCGTTCTGCATATTTGCGTTCGATTACGGACTCTGACCGAGCCATTATTCCTAGCGCCCGATCGGGAGCGATAAGGCAGTAACCGAGATCAGGGTAATCCTCAATCACATATACCTTGTAAGGCACATACCGACCGTTTGATTCTTGCCTAAACCACAAAAGCGGCAATTGAAGCTCCATAGCTTTTCGGAGCTTCGTGTTCTTGCCAGCACTTCCTCCAGATTGGTAGTCATACCGCCACATGCCGCCGGCCAACTCTTTATCTTCATAAATTCCAGACAAAGTTGTATTGATAGAAAGCGTTGCGCGAAGCTCATCATCGAATGGCCATGAAGCGCCAGGATTCCAAATGCCACCTTGGGGATCAATTAAACGGAGAGACCTGCCCGCATAGTTAACCTCGCCGAGGTCAGACCTCGAGAGAGTGCCATCGTTTTCGCTTGCTAAAGCGAAAACGGCTTCGAAGATGTCTTCTCTGAATAGTCGCTCTTCGTCTAGCTCCCACATGAGGACAGCCTATTCTCAGTTACCGAACGTAACAACGCCCGATGTGGGGTGTGAGCAAATACGCTCAACGTACGTTCAGAAGGTCTTGGAAGTAAGCCGCAGTCTCTTTGTCCTCGAAATAGACGAAACATCCCTTCATGCCCCGAGTCATTAGCGTTCGGTAAGTATTGCGAATAATTTCGTCAGCCTTCCGAGTTGCCGAAATTGGATCGTCTTTAGCATCTTTTTTGAACCCCTTCAGTGATGCGTCAGTTCGGGCTCGCTTTGACGGGTCCGTAACCAACCGACCTTCGCGAACTACTAGGTCACTACCCACAATTACCCCGATGTAATCCACTTCGAGGCCCTGGCAGGTGTGAATGCAACCCACCTCTGACACAGAGTGCGGATTCATTATCCATTCGTTGCCATAGGACTTAAGGTTCCAGCGTGCCTTGTAGTCGCCAATTTCGATATCGAATTTTTTTGGATCTTTGTCACTGATCCAGTTCCAGCAATAACCGGCAACAACTCGAGCCCGATTATTCAGCTCGTTTAGGCGGGCGATCTCCTTATGCATTTCTTCCGGTCTATTAAATATGCGAAAATCGAAGGAGG
>CAIUHB010000214.1 GCA_903898855.1 uncultured Actinomycetes bacterium
GACATTCAAGTAATTACTGGGGATACGGGATTCAAAAAATTCTCAGTTCCGACTGATATCAGATACGAAGGATCTCATTCATATCCAACGGTCGAGCGTGTGGACGGTGCGCAAGGAGAAAATCGTGCAGCAAATATCGCTAGGTCACTTACAGCCAACCGTACATTTTTGTCTTACCACGGAGGTCCTAACGGCGTGATCGCAGGAACTCCTAAGGTTTATTTAGTTTTTTGGGGAAGCGAATGGGGAGTAAGTAGTTCAAGTACTACTCCCCCAATCAGTTTTTCGAATGATCCACAAGGGGTCGCACCATACTTACAGAATTTTTTGGCTGGCCTCGGGACCAACGGAGACAATTGGTCTCAAGTGATGACCCAATATTGTGATTCTGTCGCACCGGGTGCCACCTCTTGCACGCAAAGTGCACCACGAACAGGCCTGCCTGCAACTTCTGGGGCGTTGGCTGGAGTCTATTATGACAACTCTCAACCAATTCCAATTAATGGCATCTGTGGCCAGAATTGTGCGACAGGGGCGAGATTATTGCCATCTCCAGATGAAGCTGCCCTTGCAGCAGAAGCGCTCAAAGCAGCAAATCACTTTGGCAATACCACCCCATCACAAAATGCATCTGCGCAATATGTAATAGTTTCTCCACAAGGTAAACATACGGATGGTTTCAATACAGTCACTACTAGTTTTTGTGCGTGGCATGGAGCGGTAACGTCTTCAACTAGTACGGGAACAGTTGCCTATACCAACTTGCCGTATCTCCCTGATATGGGCAGAAGTTGCGGGGCGGGTTACGTACCGACGGCGTCGAATTCGACTTTGCAAGGCGTAAGCATCGTTGAAGGTCACGAATATGCTGAAACATTGTCAGATATGAATGCAGGGCGTGGTTGGTGGGACAACGTAACAGGATTTGAAAACGGAGATCTTTGCGCTTGGACCGCAGGTGCAAATGCAACAGGGGTTATTGTGACCGCCACTGGAACATTTGCTATGCAGGGAACTTGGAGCAACGTTGCCAATGGATGCGCAATGAATGGCCAAGTACCGACAATAACTTCGATCACACCCGGAACAGCTACCCGTGGGCAAACTTTGACTATTACCGGCACTAATTTGTCGGGAGCTTTTAGCGTCGGATTTACTGGCAGCGGTGCAACACCAGTTGTCGCAACCCCGACCACAGTTTCTGCCACTAGCGTCACAGTTGTCGTCCCAACTGCTGCAGTAACGGGAACATTATCGATTACTACTCCTGGCGGTTTGGCGATGTCGCCTTCTTTGACGATAACTGCCCCAGCCACCGTTCCTGGAACACCAAGTGCTCCAACGGGTCGCGCTACAAGCACTGCAAACAGCAATACTTCGATTTCACTTACATTCACTGCGCCTTCAACAGGTGGTTCACCGATCACAGGCTATAGAATTACTCAGTCCTCTCCAACTTCCAATGGAACATATAGCCCGGTATCAGCGGGAACCTGTACAGCAATGACCGTTGCCGGCACTTGCACCGTCACAGGGTTAAATCACGGCACTAATTATTACTTCAAAGTTGCAGCGGTTAACTCGATAGGTTCTGGAAACCCATCCAATCCATCTGCAGCCATTAAGCCCTAAATAGACCCTCGCGCACCCTTGAAGTAGGGCAAATTGATCATGGGTTAAGTTTTGGGAGCAATAAATGCCTACTCATCTAACATGAGTATTCGATATTAATTGGTGGGCCCAGACAGGCTCGAACTGTCGACCCACGGATTAAAAGTCCGTTGCTCTACCGACTGAGCTATAGGCCCCAAGGATTACGTGCGGTGCTAAGTGTATCTGTGGTTTGTGCTCCTAATTTCCATATGCCGAGCGTGCTAAACGATCTCTAATTGCTTCTGCTAATCCATCGCCGCCCGGTTGCAAGACAACAACGACATCGAGCTTCTTTGTGTCAGCCAATCTCAGCGCTGCGTAAAGATCTCGTGCATAACCTTCAACGCTTCTAGGAGATGCAAGGCGGATTACTCCGTCAGGTGTGGGAATCTGATCAGGAGCGATCAAGCCATCTCCTGGTTCTGCGATTGCATCTAAGACAACTTTTGCTTTGGGCGAATAATGAGAATCAAGGGATCCTGAAACTCGAATGTTTTTATCGCCACTAGCAAGTGCAATTAAACCTGTGGACTCTTCAATCATTGCCGCTGTTACTGCGCCGGGTCTAAGGATGAATGGTGTCTCTTTCGTGCAATCAATAATTGTTGATTCAACACCGACTAAACATTGCCCGCCATCGAGAATAAGGTCCTGGGGGCTGAGGTATTTACCGAGTTCCTCCTCGACCGCCTCAGCTGAGGTTGGGGAAACTGAGCCAAATCTATTTGCGCTAGGGGCTGCAATACCTCCGCCAAATTCCTTTAATAAAGCGAGCGCAATTGGATGCGCCGGAACTCTTATCGCAACGGTTTCTTGTCCACCGGTAACAAAGTCTTTCGCTCTCTGACTTCTCTTCAGCACCAGCGTCATGGGCCCTGGCCAAAAATCACGTGCGAGTTTGATTGCAAACTCTGGAATATCAATTGCCCATTGATCTATCTGATCGAGTGAAGCAATGTGAACGATCAATGGGTGATCAGATGGTCGTCCTTTGACTTCATAAATTCTTTTTACCGCTTCTAGGTTTGTCGCATCTGCTCCAAGTCCATAGACGGTTTCTGTGGGCATAGCGATGAGATGACCTGCCTTTAGCGCAGCAGATGCCGATGAAATGACTGTGGCATCGCACTTGGAGATGAAGCTCATGTGGGTAATTCTCGCAGTTTTGTGAGGGGTCTTATCTCCGATACCCTTAGCCTTCGCTTCTTGAAGTCCCCATCGTCTAGAGGCCTAGGACATCGCCCTTTCACGGCGGTAACACGGGTTCGAACC
>CAIUHB010000215.1 GCA_903898855.1 uncultured Actinomycetes bacterium
GATGGCTGACCAGGCTCGTACGATTCGTATTCCGGTTCACATGGTTGAAGTGATTAACAAGCTCGCACGCGTTCAGCGACAGATGCTTCAGGATCTCGGTCGCGAACCGACCCCAGAAGAGCTCGCTAAAGAACTTGATATGACTCCTGAGAAGGTTGTTGAAGTTCAGAAATACGGCCGCGAGCCAATCTCACTTCACACGCCACTCGGCGAAGAAGGAGATTCAGAGTTCGGTGATCTCATTGAAGATTCTGAGGCGATTAAGCCTGAAGAGTCAGTGACATTTACTATCTTGCAGGAGCAGTTGATGCAGGTTCTCGGTGGACTTACCAACCGTGAAGCAGATGTTATTAAGGCTCGCTATGGACTTACAGATGGACAGCCAAAGACACTTGATGAGATCGGAAAGGTTCACGGAGTTACGCGCGAACGTATCCGCCAGATTGAGTCAAAGACTATGTCGAAGCTACGCCACCCATCACGTTCACAGGCGCTTCGCGATTATCTCGACTAAGACCAGTCATGACAGATAATCCAAAAGTCTTTATCAATCCCAAGAGCGGATCAATTCGGATTTCTGGCACTGTGGATTTCGTCGATGCTGATGGCACCGTCACCGGCACCGTCGAAAATCCCAAATTCTGTGGCTGTGGCCTCTCGAAAGATAAGCCTTTCTGCGATGGATCGCATAAGCAGAAGACTGAGGCATAATTTTCCCTGTTAGGCGGGGGTTCTTAAAATCTATCGATTTGAATAGAATGCTCGAATGCGAGCTTTCACAATCCGTGCAATTGGCCGGACATTTGCGGTGCTCGGACTCGCTCTTTCGATTCTCTCTGTACCATCAACAGCGCCTACCGCTAATGCTGCAAATTCCACGTGTTCACCTACTGCAGCAAGAACCAATAGCGCCGATCGCATCTACATATTTACCGGGGTCACAGTGTGCGACTGGACAATCCCAACGGGATGGACATCTTTCACTGCCGAAATCGTCGGTGGTGGTGGCGGTGGTGGCGGTGGATCATGGGCTGGTTCTACCGGTGGCGGCGGTGGTGGTGGAGCTCCCGGCAGTCGTCGTATAGTTGCTCTCTCTGCAACTGCAGGAAATACCGTAACAATTTCACTGGGTGCCGGTGGTACATCTGGAAGTGGTGCTGCATCTCAAGGCTCTACAACTGGAAACAATGGCGGATCAGGTGGATTTTCCGCCTTTGCCTTTTCCGCAAGTGATTCATATACAGCAAATGGTGGCGGTGGAGGATATGGGGCATCTAGCAATACCGGAGGCGCAGGTGGATTTGGTGGAGGATTTAAAAGTGCAAGTTTTAATTCCAGCGAAGTAAATGGCGGCGCCCAAAATTCTGGAAACGGCGGTGAGGGCAAGTACTCGATTGCTGGTTCTGCAGCTGCAACTTCCTCTTACCCAGGCTGGTCGTATATCAGTTCAGGTTATGGAAGTCGGTTTGGGCTACAAGGTGGTGGAGGTGGTGCGCGCACTGGCACTGATATTGATCCCGGATATGGAATCAACAACGACTCTTCTGGCGGCTCTGCAACAATTTCTACACAACCCGGTAAATCAAATACTGGAAGCGGTGGCGGTGGTGGTGCGGGATGTTCTGCCGCGAGTGCAACATGCTTAAATAGATCTGGTGCAGCAGGCGCAGCTGGATACATAATGATTTATAAAGATTTTGGCGTTTATTTAGCAAATCAAAATAGAGTCTCTTCAGATCCTGCGGTAAATACCAGTAACTTCGCTGTTGGCGTGACTCCGACTTTTCCAGTCGTCTCCGTCATATCACCGATAGGAAGTGTTACCTACTCTGTAAGCCCTGCTCTACCGGCAGGGCTTTCACTCAACACAAGCACGGGGGTTCTGAGTGGTGTGCCCACCGCGGCAACTGCCCAAACTTTCTATAATTTCACTGTTACTGATACATATGGAACTTTTCAAGGTGCTGCTTGGTCCCTACTTGTCAATAAAGGTAGTGGCGCAACCCCAACATTTGCCAATGGCTCGCTTGTCTATGGAGTTGCAACAGCGCTAACAGCGTCAGGTGGCTCTGGTACTGGTGCACTCACCTTTTCGACAAGCAGCACGGATTGCGTTCTATCTGGATCGCGTGGCGAAACGGTAACGGCTCAGGTATCCACTGGAACGTGCACGATAACTGCTCAAAAAGCAGGTGACGCAAACTGGTATTTAGCGAGTAAGTCGGCAAGTTTTACTTTAACCAAGCAACTCTCATCTATATCTATAAGCATCTCACCTTCATCTCCGCGCGAAGCTGGAACCACAATGACGGTTACAGCAACAGTGGGTTCTGGACAGACTGGCACTGTGACTTTCAGCGCTAATAGTTCTGCAATTACGACTTGTGGGCTTTCCGGCGCCGTCACTATTTCAGGTACATCAGCGACATGTTCTTGGACGCCAGCAGCAACTGGCTCACCGTTCACACTTACCGCAAGTTATTCGGGAGATAGTAATTATCAAAGCGCATCGTCAAATTCCATTTCTTACACAATTTATCCGAGTATCAGTCTCTCTTATTCAGGCATTTCAACGACGTTCGGGACAGCCAAGAGCTCGACACCTTCAATCACAGGAGGAACCGGATCGACCTCAAGTTGGAATTGGACTATTGCGAAAGCCTCAGATGCCTCAGCTGTTACCGGAATTTCAATCAATAGCTCTGGTGTTGTTTCTGCGGCAACAAATACGCCAACCGGCACATATTCGATGCAAGTAACTGCCACAGATACCGTTGGTATTACTAAATCAGTACTGGTTAACGTAGTTGTGGGCTTGAGTAATGCTGCAAGCCCAACTATTACAAGCTCAGTTAACTCTATGACAGCCGGAGGCGTGGTTCGATTGACGGCAACCGTGCTTGCCTCAGCCACCGGAACTATTGCCTTTAAGTATGGCTCGACAACAATCTCCGGCTGCGGCACTGTTGCGATTTCTAGTGGTAGTGCCACATGCGATTGGACAACTCCTTCAGCAGCAGGTTCCCCATACTCCCTTACAGCTGTGTATTCGGGAGACGGAAGTTATTCAACTTCAACGTCTTCAGCCCTATCAATTACCGTTATAGCTCCTGGAACATTCACATATACGTCACAAAATAAGGTATTCGGTGATGGAACAACCGCAGCGCCTTCCATTTCGGGAGGTTCTGGAAATTTTGCAAGTTGGACAGTTGTGAAAGCATCAGATTCAACTACGGTCTTGGGAATTACAATCAATGGAGCTGGAGTTATTTCAATTGCTCAATCAGTTTCAGTTGGAACATATGATTTAAGAATTGCGGCGACGGATAGCAATGGAGTTTCAGGTACTGGATCCTTTCAAATTGTTATTACCCAGGCCACGACAACTATGACGTTATCTGTCAGGACAATTTCGGGCACTTCGCTGACAGGTGGAACTCTTGGGCGCCAAGTTCGCTTATATGTTTCCTTAAGCAATCCTGTTTCCGGCTCTATTACCTTCTCTGATGCACGTGGAACATTATGTACCGCCTATGCCTCTAGCTTTAGCGCCGAATGTTGGTGGGCACCGAGCGATGCAACGTATTCACCATACGCGATCACTGCAACTTTCAATGGAAACTCAAATGCAACCGCTGCGACATCAAACACAATCTCTAATTTTATTTGGAGTGCGGCCATGTCCGTTTCGCATGCAGATAGATCGATAGAGACTGGCAAGACCGCAACTCTCACGCCAACCATTTCAGGCGGAACTGGATTGCCATCAACTTGGAATTGGGGGATATCTCAATATTTTACTGGCGCCTCAATCGGTGGAATCACAATAAATTCAATTGGAGTTATAACGGTTTCTGGTTCTGTTGCCCCAGGCTCTTATACGATGGTTGTCCAATCCAATGATTTGGCGGGCGCGTATTTTTACGACAACGTGACGATTACGATCTCGAATCTCGTTGCACCCCATATTTCCATAAGTTCCACGAGTGAAACTGTTAATACAGGAAACACCTTGACTGGTTTTACCATCAGCAATACCGGAAGCGATATTGATTCTTTCAGTATTGATCAAACCCTGCCGGCAGGAATCACATTTAACACTGGAACAGGACGCTTATCCGGCACTCCCACTGAAACCGTAACCGCCCTGGCTATCACGTTAACGGCAAATAATTTTGCTGGTTCCGATACTGCGACCTTTACCTTGACCGTTACAGGCGGTGGCGGCGGCTCCGCAACAATCAGTATCTCTTTGACTGGTGGAGTCCTTACTGCTGCAAAAGGAAGTGCAATAACAATTACTGCTTCAATAAATGTCGCCGGAAAAGTTCGATTTTTAGCCAATGGGAAAGTTATTGGTGGTTGTGCAGCCAAGAGTGCAACATCATCAGCAACCTGTACATGGACCCCTGCGGTGCAAGGAATAGTGGTTACGCTCTCGGCGATCTTAAACCCAACATCAAATTCATACTCTGCTGTGAAATCCGCTGCACTCAATGTTGGGGTGGGACGAAGAACGGGCACCCGCTAATCGCGAGTACCCGTCTCATTAATTCTTAAATTTACTTAGTTTCAACCAAACGCTCTGTCTCGTCCTGGATCTTCACAGCGACAGAAGCTAACTTCTCGGCATATTCCTTACCGTGGTGTGCACAGAACATGAGCTCGCCACCCGTTGCCAGCACGGCACGGACATAAGCCTGTGCGCCGCAGCGATCGCAGCGGTCGAGGGCATTGAGGGGTGTGGATTCGAGTAGTACTTGCTCGGTCATCGCGCTCTCCGTTCGGTCCAAATATTCAGAATCAGAGGCTAGTGATTGCCTCTGACATTGGAACATCATGCCACCCTCTTTTATTCCCCGCTCGCTAAATCCGCAACATTTTTATAAATTCTCTCCTCAATTGAGGCCCATCTCACTCGGTAAATCACTATATGAGACACCTCTCGGCGCGCTTAACTGATTGCAAACGATTCGCTAGCTAATCTTTGCCACCGTGACCGCTAATGAAGAGTTAAATTTCGACGCTCCTATAACTGAGTCAGGTTCAAAAGATAGCTATACA
>CAIUHB010000216.1 GCA_903898855.1 uncultured Actinomycetes bacterium
ATTTCTTATCGGTGGAATTACTGGTCCCGCCTTTGGCGGCTTGCTCAGCGCCATCTCACTTCGCGCGCCATTCTTTGTCTACGCCATCACTCTTACCTGCGCTAGTGCAACCACCTTCTTCTTCCTGAGCGAAAAGCGAATGGGTAAGTCGATAAAGAATGATCAGAAATCCACAGAGCGAATCTTGCTACGCGATGCGCTGAAGAGTTTCCCGTATAAGTCGGCGCTAGCCTTTGCCTTCTTGAGTAACTGGATTCTCTTTGGCCTTCGCAATTCAATTTTGCCGCTCTTTGTGAAAGATAATCTGCATGGCTCAACCTCACTTGTGGGATATGGATTTACCGCCTCCGCCATCGCCCAAGGCGCAATCTTGCTCTACGCCGGTCGTCAATCAGATTTCAGAGGCCGCCGCTTTGTCTTGATGGTTGGTTCTTCGCTGCTATTTCTTGCAGTCGGAGCTCTCGTTATCGCAAACGCGCAGTGGTATTACTTCGCTGCGATGGCAATCTTTGGATTGGGTGGTGCCTATATGGGCACCGGTCATGCAAATGTTGTTGGAGATATCTTTAAAGGAAAAGGTGGACAAGTTGTCGCGCTCTGGCAGATGGCTGGTGACGCCGGAATGATTGTTTCGCCAGTACTCCTGGGTTGGATGTCTGATGCTTACTCATATAAAGCAGCCTTTATCGCCACCATGGCTGTGGCCGCTCTCGCCCTGGTCTTGTCACTCTTTATGCCAGAGACAAGAACGCAGGACGAAGAGAACTTAACTTCGAAGAGGTAGAACTAGCGATCGTTGCGAAGGATAGAAATCAATCGCAAGATCTCCATGTACAACCAGACAACAGTGACCATTAGACCAAAACCTGCACGCCATGCCTCTTGATGTGGCGCACCGTTCTTGATCATATTTTCAATCATGTCGAAGTCGAGCAACAAGAAGAAGGAAGCAAAGGCAACTCCACCAACTGCAAGAAGTAAACCAAGGCCAGATACGCCGTAGAAACCATAACCTTGTCCCACTCCAGCAAAAGCTGAAATCATGGAGACAAAGCCGAGGATCATGTAGCCGGTAAGTGCACCGATGAGAACTCGAGTAAATTTAGGTGTTACGCGAATTCGCTTTGTCTTGTAAGCAAAGAGCATTCCCGCAAAAGCTGCAAGAGTTCCGATAACGGCTTGCGAAATGATTCCGGGATATTGGCTCTCATACATATGGCTGATTACGCCAAGACCCAAGCCTTCGAAAGCTGCGTATGCGATCACAAGTGGTGGGCTCACTTTGGTTTTAAATGAGTTGACCATTCCCAGGGCGAGGCCGCCCAATATTCCAATAAGTAGGAAGCCGCCACCAAGGTTGGCCTTCCACGCTAGTGCGCCGACTGCAACCAAAATAATAAAGAGCGCCGAGGTACGGATAACGACATCATCGATTGTCATGCGACCTGTGCGCGCAGAAGATGCGGCTGGTGCGTTGTAGGCCTGCTCGAGCGCTTCTACCTCAACTGAGGTGGTTGCGGTTTGGCGATTGGTGCCCATGGCTGCATAGCCACG